>NZ_DBNGMQ010000082.1:0-4170 GCF_057126245.1 Yeosuana sp.
CGATATTTCATTTAGAGATGTAGATAAACGCTCAGCTCTTCTGCAAACGCAGCGCGCTATGTGACAGAATGACACCGTTTGGTGTCCGCCAGGTAATACAAAATGAGTCATTGCTGGTAAAGCGTCATTCATAGTATCCATTTCTTTTTCTAATAGGTTAATATTTTCAGAAGAAATTTTAGGAATATTTAATCGTTCTTTTCCATTTTTTAAAATATTCTTTTCAGGATCAGTTGCTAAAATAGCGCCAATAGTGAATAACCTGTCTTGAATATGCATGATGACGTCTTTGTAATGTGGATCCATATCTTGGTCTCTAACTAGTCCAAGATGCGAGTTTAACTCATCAACGGTGCCATAACTTTCAATACGAATATGATGTTTAGGCACGCGTGTACCACCAAATAATGCCGTAGTGCCTTTATCTCCTGTTTTTGTGTAAATTTTCATGTGTTAAACTCCATTATTTTATTACGGACATATGCTGTTCGCTATTAATCATTCCATTGGGGGATTATGCCTTTTTGCATGCTCGTTTCATGGTTTAAAGGTATAAGTAAAACATAAAAACTAAAAATAATAACCTAAAATTTATGTTTAAGAATCGATTATTTTACAGTATCTGAATATATCATCCCATCAATCAAGCGAATAACACGTTTGGCTCTGGAAGCAACGTCTTCCTCATGGGTCACCATAATAACGGTATTTCCTGCATTGTGGATGTCTTCAAAAAGATTTAAAATTTCCAGTGATGTTTTAGAATCTAAATTCCCCGTAGGCTCATCAGCTAAAATAATAGAAGGGTTGTTTACTAAAGCGCGACCAACAGCAACACGCTGTCTTTGACCACCAGACAATTGATTAGGCTTGTGATCCATTCTATCAGCCAATCCGACATCTTTAAGAACTTCTGTGGCTCGTTTTGTGCGTTCGCTTTTTGAAAAACCCGCATAGACCATTGGTAAGGCAACATTATCAAGTGCCGTAGTACGTGGTAATAAATTAAAGGTTTGAAATACAAAACCAATTTCTGTGTTTCTAATATCTGCTAATTCATCATCAGACATTTTACTTACATCTTTTCCGTTTAAAATATAAGTACCCGAAGTCGCGGTATCTAAGCAACCTATAATATTCATAAGCGTCGATTTTCCAGAACCCGAAGGCCCCATGATTGCCAAATATTCACCTCGTTCAATATCTAAATCGATGCCTTTTAATACATGAACAGTTTCTTGACCTAATTTAAAGTCGCGAATAATGTCTCTGATTTTAATAACGTTACTCATAAAAATAGAATTCTATAGTATTTGACGCACATGCTAAAAAGTTGTTACAGTCTAATGGTAAAATGTTCTTTTTTCTGTTCTTTTCTAAAAAATATCATTCCCCAAAAAAAGGTGTCAATGGTAACTTTAACTTTTTTATGCTGTTTAATTTCTTCCCAGGCTTCTGTCATATCTTTAGACCAGTAAATATCGTCAAAAATAAAGACAGTGTCATTATGAATGGTCGGTAAAAGTGTTTCAAAATAGCTTAAGGTTGCTTCTTTATTATGATTTCCATCAAAGAATATTAAATCAAATGAATTGCTAGTTAGTTTATTAAGTGCATTTTTAAAATCGCTATGTACTATATTGACGGTTTTTAATTTGTTTTTGTGAAAATTGTCTTTTGAAAATTTAGATAGGTTTGGGCAGCCTTCAATAGTGGTAATTGTTGCATCTCTGTTCCCAAATTGCATCGCATGTGTCGCTATTCCTAGCGATGTGCCTAATTCTAAAATGTGCTGTGGTTTAAAATAGTTGGTAATTCTGTATAAAAGTTTAGCTCTAAGCAATGTAGTTCCAGCATATTTTGCCATTTTTGATACCGACCTAGTTTTTGTTTTTATTTTGTTTGAACCAGCACCCAAATCAGTGACTTCTATTTTTAATGGATTATTTATGAGTCCTTTCCTGAATTCTGAAATGGCTTTATATCTTTCATAGGACGTTTTATCATAAAAACATTTGGTGATTAAATCATAAACAAAAGGTGAGTGAACACCATGTTGGTTAGTGGATTTTAATATAAATTTTATGTATTGGCTTATTTGATACCACATCAATCCTCTAATTTTGATGAGAGTTCAAACCAACGCTCTTCTTTGGTATCCATATCATCTATAATTTTTTGAAGCTTTTTTGAAAGCTTTAATATCTCATCTTGTGATAAAGAAGGGTCGTTAAACTTGCTTTCAAGTTCGTTTTTATCAAAAGTCAAAGATTTAAGTTTGCTTTCAATATTTTTTAGTTCTTTTTCTTCGTTATATGATAACTTGTTGGAATCTGGTTTTTTCCAGGTATTTTTTTTCTTCTTGTCTTCCGAGGCATCAGTAATTGCAGGTTGGCTATCGTCATACACTCTAAAATCGGTATAATTTCCAGGAAAATCTTCAATAATACCGTCACCTCTAAACACAAATAAATGATCAACTACTTTATCCATAAAATAACGATCGTGAGACACCACAATTACACAGCCAGGAAAATCGAGCAAGAAACTTTCAAGAACATTGAGTGTAACGATATCTAGGTCGTTAGTAGGTTCATCAAGAATTAAAAAATTAGGGTTTTGAATTAAAACCGTGCATAAATACAAGCGTTTACGTTCACCACCACTTAATTTTTCAACAAAATCATATTGTTTTTTTCTACTAAATAAAAAGCGTTCTAAAAGCTGTTGTGCACTAATTTGTCGACCTTTTTTTAGTGGAATGTAATCGCCAAACTCCCTAATAACGTCAATCACTTTTTGCTCAGGTTTTATGGTAATCCCATTTTGGGTATAATAACCGAACTTAACCGTTTCTCCAATAATTATTTTACCAGAATCTGGTTTTACGCTTTGGGTAAGCAGATTTAGAAAAGTAGATTTACCAGTTCCATTTTTACCAATAATTCCCATACGCTCCCCATTTTGGAACATATAACTAAAGCCATCAAGAATAATCTTGTCTTTATAGGATTTAGAAACATTATGAAGCTCAATAATTTTATTACCTAAACGCTCCATATTAAGTTCTAACTGCACTTGGTGGTCGTTTCTACGTTGCCCAGCGCGGTGTTTAATATCCTGAAAATCATCTATTCTAGATTTAGATTTGGTAGTTCTTGCTTTAGGTTGCCGGCGTATCCATTCTAATTCTTTTTTAAACAATTGCTTGGCTTTTCCAGTTTCTACGGTTTGCTGCTCAATTCGGGCTTCTCTTTTTTCAAGATAATAGGAGTAATTGCCTTTATAACTAAAAAGTTCACCTTCGTCTAACTCAATAATTTCATTACAAACACGCTCTAAAAAATACCGGTCATGTGTTACCATAAAAAGCGTGATGTTTTCTTTTGCAAAAAAAGCTTCTAGCCATTCAATCATTTCCAGATCCAAATGGTTTGTTGGTTCGTCTAAAATGAGTAAATCTGGTTTGTTGATAAGTGCATTAGCCAGAGACAATCGTTTTTTTTGTCCTCCGGAAAGGGTGCTTACTTTTTGATCTAAATTATCAAGTTGAAGTTTGAAAAGAATTTGTTTGTATTGGGTTTCAAAATCCCAGGCTTGGTGCCGTTCCATAGCCTCAAAGGCTTTTTGATAAGCTTCCTGGTCTTCATGATGCAACAAGGCCTTTTCATAGTTTGAAATGACCTTCAAAATAGGGTTTTCACTTGCAAAAATGGTATCTTCAACGGTTAATGCCGGATCAAGTTTAGGATCTTGAGGCAAAAAGGAAACAGCAATACCTTTTCGGTAAGTTATATTGCCAGAATCAGGTTCGTCATCACCTGCAATAATATTTAAAATGGAGGTCTTTCCAGTGCCATTTTTAGCAATAAATGCTATCTTTTCATCCTTATGGATGCTAAAGGAAATATTCTCAAACAGGGTTAATTCTCCGTAAGATTTTGATATGTTTTCAACAGTTAGATAATTCAAAAGATTCTTTTTTGCAAAGATGGTACAAATTACCAAAATTTGCTACATTAGTTTTTATATTCCTGTTGAAAGGTTATATTTGCTTGTAAAGAATAAGCCCAGAATGAATCGACTAATCTTATTTATTTGCTTAATAATCAGTGCGTTTATTTCATCATGTATTACTAATAAGGATATTGTTTATTTACAAGATAAAGG
>NZ_DBNGMQ010000083.1:0-6348 GCF_057126245.1 Yeosuana sp.
TTTAAATTTATGCATAAATCTAAAACTTTAACTATTCTAAGCGGTCTAACATATCTAAGTAGTATGATTTAATATTGCTCTTTATCACTAGGAAAGTCCTTGCTTTTTACATCGGTGACGTATTGAGAAATAGCATCGGTCATTTCTTCATATAAATTCATATAACGTCTTAAAAAGCGGGGGTTAAATTCATGTGTCATTCCTAACATATCATGAAGTACTAATACTTGTCCATCAACACCATTACCAGCACCAATACCAATAATAGGAATGCTAACACTTTCAGCTACTTCTTTAGCTAACTTGGCTGGAATTTTTTCAAGTACAATTGCGAAACAACCAATACGCTCCAACATTTTTGCATCATTTATTAAGTCTTTTGCTTCTTGCTCTTCCTTTGCTCGAACGGTATAGGTTCCAAATTTATAGATAGATTGTGGAGTCAAGCCTAAATGTCCCATCACAGGAATTCCAGCATTTAGAATACGCTTTATAGATTCTTTAATTTCTTTTCCACCTTCCATTTTAACAGAATGTGCTCTACTTTCTTTCATGATTCTTATCGCAGAGCGAAGTGCCTCCTTAGAATCACTTTGGTAACTCCCAAAAGGTAAATCAACAACAACCAGAGCACGGTCTACAGCCCTAACAACAGAAGATGCATGATATATCATTTGGTCTAGTGTAATTGGTAAGGTGGTTTCATGGCCCGCCATCACATTACTTGCAGAATCACCAACAAGTATAACGTCTATGCCTGCGCCATCAACAATTTTCGCCATGGAATAGTCATAGGCAGTTAGCATCGATATTTTTTCAGCATTGGCTTTCATATCAACCAATGTTTTTACCGTGATTCGTTTGTATTCTTTTTTTGCTACAGACATAGTTTGTTCGTTATAAGATTGTAAAAGTACTAAATAATATGAAGCTAGAAATTATGTTAAACTTTTCTTCAATACTATTTAAAGTAGTAATAGATGATTTATATTTAGTTTCAAAAATAAAATCCATGACTAGATTTATTTGTTGTTTATGCATTGTATTGACATCAACTGTGTATGCACAACAAGATGAAAAGGTTAAAGTAAAAGCGGCTGTTGATACCTTTTTTGAAGGGTTTCACAAAGGAGATACCATACTAATGAAATCTGTAATGATTGACAAAATAGTGTTACAAACTACGTTTACTAATAAGGAAGGAGAAAATATTTTAGTAACCGACGAACCTAAAAAACTTTTGAATGCCATTGCTAATCGGACAAGCGATCAAAAGTGGGATGAGCGTTTGTTAGGTTATAGCATTCAAATAGACGGTATCATGGCAAATGTATGGACACCTTATGAGTTTTGGTTTAATGATGCCTTTAGCCATTGTGGGGTTAATAGCTTTCAGCTGTTTAATGATAATGGTCAATGGAAGATTATTTATTTAATAGATACCAGAAGACGAGAAGGTTGTAATAAATAATAATACTTAATTAACAATCCGACAAATTGACGCCTACTGCTAAACCACCTTCTGATGTTTCTTTATATTTGGAATTCATGTCTTTTGCAGTTTCCCACATGGTTGCAACCACTTTATCTAAAGGTACTTTAACATTTTCCGGATTTGTTTCTAGTGCCAATTCAGCGGCATGAATCGCTTTTATGGCACCCATAGAATTACGTTCAATACAAGGTACCTGAACTAATCCTCCAATAGGATCACAGGTTAAGCCTAAATGGTGTTCCATAGCAATTTCAGCAGCCATTAATACCTGTTCTGGTGTACCGCCAAGTAATTCGGTTAAAGCACCAGAAGCCATGGCTGAAGATACACCAATTTCTGCTTGACAACCACCCATGGCTGCTGATATAGTAGCACCTTTTTTAAAAATGCTGCCTATCTCACCCGCTACTAACAAGAATTTCTTAATATGCTCAAAATTTGCATTGTGATTTTCAATGACCATATAATACATAAGAACAGCAGGAATAACCCCTGCACTTCCATTAGTAGGCGCGGTAACAACGCGCCCTAAAGCGGCATTGACTTCATTAACGCTAAGGGCAAAACAAGTTACCCATTTTAATATTTGCCTGAATTTAACTTCTGTGTTTCTAATGCCCTCTAACCATTCTCGAGGATTACCATATGGTAAATCACTAATTAAATTTTTATGAATGTCATGGGCACGTCTTCTTACATTTAAACCACCAGGAAGATTTCCTTCTGTATGACAACCGATATACATACATTCAAGCATGGTGTTCCATATACGATGAAACTCTAAATCAATAGTTTCAAGAGAGCGAATTGATTTTTCATTTTCAAGAACAATATCTGAAATAGACATATTGTGGTCTTTGCAATATTTTAAAAGCTCAGTTCCTAATCTTACAGGATACGGAAAAGTATTATTAAAAATCTCTTTATTTCGTTTTGAATTTTTCCGTTCTTCCTTTACAACAAATCCACCACCAATAGAGTAGAAGGTCGATTTTTTGTTTTTGCCATTTATGGTAGCAGTAAATACAAGACCATTTGCATGAAAAGGCAAAAACTTTTTATTGAAAACAATCTTTTTCTGAGAATCAAATTCAATTACTTTTTCATTATTAAAAATAATAGTCTTACTATGTTTAATGGTGTTAATGATCTCATAAATTGATTCTACAGGAACTACTTCGGGGTCAACACCACTTAAACCCAGTAAGATGGCTAAATCTGTAGCATGACCTTTTCCTGTTAAGGATAATGACCCATATAAATCTACTTGTATGCTCTCAACATCGTCAAAAACCTTTCCTGTTTTTAATTCTTTTATCCATCGTTCTGCAGCACGCCAAGGCCCTAAAGTATGTGAGCTTGAAGGACCAATACCTATTTTAAGCATGTCGAAAACAGAAATACACTCCACTTAAGAAAATGATTTAGATTTATCTCAAATATACATTTTGTAAAAGAAGTTAATAAGAATTATAATAAATATTTAAAATAAAAAGTCTGGAATTTTATTCCAGACTTTTTCGTGATTACCTTATTATTTTTTAAGCTTAAAATTTCTTCTTAAAACTTTCTATACCATTTGCTTTCATAACAGAATTTATATTCGAGACATCCAAACCAAAAATATTATCAGCAGGAACAACAACTACTCTAAAAATTTGATTTTCAGTCCATACTGGATCTAACACGCTAAAATTTGTAGTGCCATCCAAAAACAGTCTTACATCATCTTGGGTAAAATCAAAATTATATGTTAGAATTCCGTCAGGAAATTCTATGTTTTGTGGTACTAAACGCCAAATGTCTTGTCCGTTTGAAGTATCCCATAAAATATAAACTAAAGTAATATCATATTGAAAGACTTCAAATCCATAGGGTTCAATAATTTCATAATTATTAGCTTGGTTAAAGTCTACTTCAATTTCAAATGCGTTCGATACCATGAGCCCACCATCTAAGCCATCTAATCCGGCAGGTCCTCGTTCGCCTTCGCAAGACACGAATAGTAAGGTAGAAATAAATAAAAGGGATAAATATGTTTTCATGTTTATATATTTTTCATAAAGTTACAAATCGATTTGAGATGACACAGAAAAAGTGAATAATTTTAAATTAAAATGACAGCTTGTCAGTATTTCTTTGTTGGCATAATCATTGACTTTAACACATTGAATTTAAAAAAGAACATTCAACACAATAAAACATAAATTATGAGTAAAATTATTGGAATAGATTTAGGAACAACCAACTCTTGCGTTTCTGTAATGGAAGGTAATGAACCTGTTGTTATCCCAAATGCAGAGGGTAAACGTACCACACCATCTGTAATCGCTTTTGTAGAAGGAGGCGAAATAAAAGTTGGTGATCCAGCAAAACGTCAAGCTGTGACAAACCCAACAAAAACGGTTTCTTCTATCAAACGTTTTATGGGTAATAAATTTTCTGAATCTAAAAAGGAAGCAGGTCGTGTACCTTATAAAGTAGTTAAAGGAGATAATGATACACCTAGAGTTGATATTGATGGTCGTTTATATACGCCTCAAGAATTATCGGCTATGATTCTTCAAAAAATGAAGAAGACTGCCGAAGATTATTTAGGAACTGATGTAACGCGTGCTGTAATTACAGTACCTGCATATTTTAACGATAGTCAGCGTCAAGCGACTAAAGAAGCTGGTGAAATTGCTGGCTTAAAAGTAGAACGTATTATAAATGAGCCTACAGCTGCAGCTTTAGCTTATGGTTTGGATAAAAAAGGAAAAGATCAAAAAATAGTGGTTTTTGACTTTGGCGGAGGAACACATGATGTATCCATCCTTGAATTAGGAGATGGCGTATTTGAAGTATTATCGACTGATGGAGACACTCACTTAGGTGGTGATGATGTTGATGAAAAAATCATTAATTGGTTAGCTGATGAGTTTCAAGCCGAAGAAAGTATGGATTTGCGGAAAGACCCAATGTCTTTGCAACGTTTAAAAGAAGCCGCTGAAAAAGCTAAGATTGAATTATCATCTTCTGCACAAACAGAAATTAATTTACCATATATAACAGCTACTGCAAGTGGACCAAAACACTTAGTGCGCACTTTAACGCGTTCTAAATTCGAGCAATTAATTGAAGATTTAGTAAAACGTACTATTGAGCCATGTGCCTCTGCTTTAAAAGCAGCAGGATTAAGTAAAAGTGATATTGATGAAGTGATATTAGTTGGTGGTTCTACACGTATTCCTGTGGTTCAAGCAGCAGTTGAAAAATTCTTTGGAAAAGCACCAAGTAAAGGTGTAAACCCTGATGAAGTTGTTTCTTTAGGAGCTGGTATCCAAGGAGGTGTTTTAACAGGAGATGTTAAGGATGTATTACTTTTAGATGTAACGCCTTTATCTCTTGGTATTGAAACGATGGGTAATGTGATGACGAAGCTCATTGAAGCCAATACTACGATTCCTACTAAGAAATCACAAGTGTTTTCAACGGCAGCAGATAATCAGCCTTCAGTAGAAATTCACGTATTACAAGGTGAACGCGCTATGGCGGCTGATAACAAAACGATTGGACGTTTTCACTTAGATGGTATTCCACCAGCACGACGTGGTACACCGCAAATTGAAGTAACATTCGACATTGATGCCAATGGTATCATTAAAGTATCAGCTGAAGATAAGGCTACAGGTAAGAAACAAGATATCAGAATTGAAGCGTCATCAGGATTGACTGAAGAAGAAATTCAAAAGATGAAAGCAGATGCAGAAGCAAATGCTGAAGCGGATAAAGCAGCGGTAGAAAACGCTCAGAAATTAAATGAGGCAGATTCTATGATTTTCCAAACGGAAAAATTATTAGAAGAGTCAGGTGATAAATTATCTGCTGATAACAAAACTAAGATTGAAGGTGCTTTAGAAGAGTTGAAAAAACAATTTGAAACTAAAGATTTAGCGCTTATTAAACCAGCACTTGATAATCTGAATGAAATTTGGAAAGTAGCAAGTGAGGAGATATACAAAGCTCAAGCGGCTGAAGCCCAACAGGGCGGAGGAGATGCAAAACCAGGACCAGATGCTAGCCAAAATGGTGAAGCGGAAGGAAGTGATGTGGAAGACGTAGACTTCGAAGAGGTCAAGTAGCTTGTGCTAAGCGAAGTCGAAGTATAGACTTTTATGAGTTTGAATAAAAAGCAAGAAGTTGAAAGACTGAGGCTAAAAGCTAAGAAAACGCAATCATTAATTTGGTTGCGTTTTTTTGTTTAAAAACATTTTATTAATTACCAAAGTGTGAGGAAAAGTAACAGCTGCTATAAAAGAAAAGAAAATAGCATAAAATATCTTTTCTTCTTTAAAAATACAATATACAATTGATATTCCCATTAACGATAAGAACCAATACGGAATGGCCTTTAGACAATACCTTTTTACATTTTTCTTAGTAAAAGTTCCATATATAAAAGTTACTTGTTCTAAAAGTGATGGAATGCTATGCCAGAAGATGAAGTAGATTGTAAAACCCCAAATTAAGGTTGAAACTTTGAATATAATAGTAAAGATTAATAACAGAAATAATTCCTTAATTATAATTGTTTTGAAAAAAGTAAATTTTAGATAAAAGAATACGGTTAGAGAAGCGAAAATAATGCAATTAAAGACGAAAGAATAAATAATTAAATCTTTGTATATGGTTTGGTTTGTGATTGAGAAAACTACTTCAATAACATCATCAGAATTTAAAACAAATAATAACTGAAGTAATAATAAACCATATACAAAGTAATAAAGATCTTTAAGTTTTTTCGAACTATTTAATAATTTACTCTCCCAATGCTGTTCACCAAAATGATATGCACTAAAGAAAATAAATAG
>NZ_DBNGMQ010000084.1:0-68983 GCF_057126245.1 Yeosuana sp.
CGTTTTAAAGAGATTGAAAATTTTAAGCCACAGCCATATTGGGAGTTGCAAACCATGTATCGCGAGACCTTATTTAGTTATGAAGAAGGACGTTTTTTAAAGAAGGAGGATGGTGAAGCCTTAGCAAATAAGGTTAAGGAAAGTGATTTTAAAATTGTTTCTATTGAAAAAAAGAAAGGCAATGAATATGCGCCTAAACTGTTTGATTTAACGGGATTGCAAGTGTATTGCAATAACAAATTCGGATTTTCGGCCGATGATACGCTTAAAATAGTACAAACCTTATACGAGCAAAAAGTAGTAACATATCCAAGAGTAGATACCACGTTTTTACCAAATGACGTGTACCCTAAGGTTCAAGGTATTCTGCAAAAGCTAACAGGTTATGCGAGTTTAACGCAGCCACTTTTAGGAAAGAAAATTAAAAAGTCGCCGAAAGTCTTTAACGATAAAAAAGTTACCGATCACCATGCTATTATTCCAACAGGCATTCAAACCAGATTACAATATAATCAGCAGCAGGTTTACGATATTATTGTAAAACGTTTTATTGCAGTTTTTTATGAAGATTGTTCGGTCTCGAACACTACTGTAATTGGCAAAGCGGCTGAAGTTTCTTTTAAAACTACCGGGAAGGAAATTTTAAAAAAAGGCTGGCGCGTTGTTTTTGAAACACCCGATAAAAAAGAAAAGGAAACTGGGATATTACCTGCTTTTGTGAAAGGTGAAAGTGGACCTCATGAACCGTCGTTTCTAGAAAAAGAAACGAAACCCCCGAATCAATTTACAGAAGCATCCTTGTTACGTGCTATGGAAACAGCAGGCAAACAGGTTGATGATGATGAGTTAAGAGACTTAATGAAGGAAAATGGTATTGGCAGACCATCAACGCGTGCCAATATTATTGAAACGCTTTTTAAACGAAAATATATAAAACGTAATAAAAAACAGGTGTTACCAACGGTTACTGGTATTCAGTTAATAGATACGATACAAAATGAACTGTTGAAATCGGCTGAATTAACGGGTTCTTGGGAAAAACAACTCAAGGATATCGAAAAGGGTGAATTTAGTGCTGCAGCATTTATAAAAAACATGAAGCGTATGGTAGATGCTTTGGTTTACGAAGTTAGAAGTGAAACGAAGCGTGCCAATATTTCACATGTTGTTACTGTTAAGACGCGTGAGGCTAAAGAGACTAAAAAAAAGAAAGCCGGTATTGAGGCAGAGATTTGTCCAAAGTGCAAGCAAGGCCATCTGATAAAAGGAAAAACGGCTTATGGCTGCACCGCTTATAAAGAGGGATGTACGCTTGTGTTGCCATTTAGTTTTCAGGGGAAAAGGATTTCGGAGAAACAATATACAAGGTTGCTTCAAAAAGGGTCAACTGTTAATTTAAAAGGTTTTAAAACAGGTTCTGGTGACGTTGAAGGCTTGATTCGTTTTGATGAAAATTTCAAATTAAAATTGGAACCTAAAAAAACGTCCGTGCCTGCCTCGTCGGCAGACAGGAAAGCAAATAAAGATGAATTGCTATGTCCTAAATGTAAAAATGGAACGATTATAAAAGGAAAAATCGCCTATGGATGCAGCGATTATAAATTGGGATGTGATTTTAGAATGTCTTTTGATGTTGTTCGTGATAAAATTAAAGGACAAAAAGCAACAAAGGAACTTGTGTATAGTGTTTTAAATGAAGGAAAATGAACCATTGCGTCATTACTAGGAGGTACAACAAAGTAATCTCTCTATGTCGCATTAGGATAAATTCCGAATAAAAAATAAATGACTGAGGATAAAGTTAAACATAGACATTTTATTATCTATAAACCGTATGGTTATTTAAGTCAATTTTACAGCAATTCAAAGCAGCAGAAAAAGAAAATATTTTTAGGAGATTTATACGATTTTCCAGAAAACGTTATGGCTATTGGCAGGTTAGATGAAAAATCGGAAGGTTTGTTGCTAATTACAACCGATGGTAAAACAAGTGATTTTGTAAACAGCCAAAAGGTTGATAAAGAATATTATGCACAGGTTAATGGTGATATTTCTGAGGATGCAATTACTAAGTTGAAAACAGGGGTTGAAATTGGATTTAGTGGAAAAAAATATATAACGAAACCTTGTGAGGTTTTTAAATTACAAACCAAACCAGAATTGCCATTACGCTCAAAAAAAATTCGAGACGACAGGCATGGACCAACCTCTTGGGTGTCTATTACGCTTAATGAAGGTAAGTTTCGTCAGGTTCGTAAAATGACATCCGCCGTTGGGTTTTCAACTTTACGGTTGGTTAGAGTTAGGGTAGGAGCTATTTGTATTAATGATATGAATTCAGGCGATGTTATTGAAGTAGAAAAGTTTAATTTAAACTTCTAATTTTTTCAATTCTTTATAATTTCTATTCAGTCGTTTAAGTAACAAACCATAAATTAGTTTGTAAAATAGCCATATTATAAAAACAAAAATAGCAGTTACACCCACAAGTATCATATAAGTTATAATCATTTGTTTTTGGTTAAAATGCGATATGGTCTCGGTTAAATTTGGATCGTGTATAATAGCAAAATACATACCCACAACCATAGATGCAAACGCCATAATTAAGTTATAAAGCACATAATATTTAATAACTTTTCGAGTTTTTAAAATGCTTTCCATTAACTTTTTAGCGTTGTCTGTAACCGAAATAGCTTTATGAGATTTAAATAGTAAATATATAAACAGTAATATTACTAAATAACTTATTATAGTTAATCCTATAAAAATAGTTTCATTCGTATATACAGATTCTAATCGCTCTTTATAGCTATCTGAAGTAAAATAAGGAATTGTATTAATCAATATCCAAAATACTAACTCTCCAATACTTATATAGAATAGCGTCTTGACAATAGAAGATGATTTCTTTTGTAATAAGGGGTATATCTCTTGGGAAGATAGCTTTTTATAAGCCGAATCTTGTTTGCCCCAGTCTTTTTTTAATAATTCTAATTCATCCATATTGTTACGGATTAAGGATGGTTTTTAATTTAGTTTTTATCCTATTCATCTTCACACGTGCGTTCACTTCAGTAATCCCCATTGTTTCACTTATTTCTCTATAATCTTTGTCTTCTAAATATAAAAACACAAGGGCTTTTTCAATATCATTTAATTCATGCACCGCTTTGTACAAGGTTTTTAATTGTTGCTCTTCGGTATCGTCATAATCTTCAGCTTTCATTCTAAACTCAACACCATCAAAATCTTGCGTGTTAATTGTGCGTTTTGATTTCCGATATAATGTTATGGCTGTATTTAAACCAACACGATACATCCATGTGCTGAATTTTGAATCACCACGAAACTTAGGGTAAGCTCTCCATAGTTGAATGGTAATTTCTTGAAACAAATCATTGTGCGCATCATAATTGTTAGTATAGAGTCTGCATACCTTATGTATAATATTTTGATGCTTTTCAAGCAATTCAACAAAACTATGTTCTAGCTCTTGATTCAATTTGATTTGTTAGTTATTATGTAAGTAGCTTAAATATTTAAAACGTTACAAAAGTGTTTATAAATTAATTACAAAAACCCTTAATTATAAATTTTTTAGTGATTATTATTTATGATTTTTTAAAATCAATAACTCTATTGTCGTTTTATTTTAAATTAAAGTGATTATTTAAATAATAAAAATTATAAACTGATAATGAACGGTTTAAATTGGCAGTATAGATAAAATCTATTAACGTTTTTCTTCTTTAAAAGAATTGTTTTTGCCAATCTGTTTTGCTAATATATAAAAAATAGATTTTCAAATCTATTCTTCTAATTATAGCCAAATATATAATCGATTTCTATAAGTTTTTTGTTCTCGATTTATTAATTAACAGTCTTTTCTTGTGTTTTTTAAAGAGTTGGTTTTCAATATTCATCAATTCATCAATTCATCAATTCATCAATTCATCAATTCATCTTCTAATTTTTACAGTTCAGTTAATTGTAATTTTTCGTGGTGATTTTCTTTTTCAACTTTGTGTCATCATAAAAAATTAAGTAATCATTTTTATCATGAAAAAAGCGATCATAGTTACGCTTGTATTAATAGGGTTTCAATTAAGTGCGCAACAAATTATTAACGGCACAGTTTTCAATAATAAAGGTATTCCAATTGTTGGTGCCAATGTGTTTTTAGAGAGAAGTTATGATGGTGGTACAACCGATGACCATGGAACATTTAGTTTTAAAACAACCGAAACTGGGACACAAACTTTAATAATATCTTATATCTCTTATGAAAGCTTTTATATGGTTGGAGATATCACATATATGAAAGACATAATTGTGAAACTTCGCGATGATGTAAATACACTCGATACGGTTGTTCTTTCAGCGGGTACTTTTAAAGCAGGAGACAATAGTAAGGTGAATGCATTAAAGCCTTTAGATATTGTGACAACCGCAAGCGCCTTAGGAGATGTTATTGGTGCTTTTCAAACCTTACCAGGAACTTCAACAGTTGCCGAAGATGGTAGGTTGTTTGTAAGAGGTGGCGAAGCAGAAGAAACACAAATTTTTATTGATGGTATTCGCGTGTTTACACCATATACACCAACGACAAATAATGCGCCAACAAGAGGTAGGTTTTCGCCATTTTTATTTGATGGTATCACGTTCTCAACGGGAGGTTATTCGGCAGAATATGGTCAAGCCCTTTCAAGTGTGCTGCTACTAAACACTATCGATGAACCCGATCAAGAGAAAACTGACATAGGTATTATGAGTCTTGGTGCAACACTCGGTAATACGCAACGATGGAATAAAAGCTCTTTAAGTGTTAATGGTTCATACATCAACTTAGCACCATACAATGAAATTTTTCCAAACAGAAATGAGTGGATAAAACCTGCTGAAGTATTATCAGGTGAAACGGTATATAGAAATAAGTTTGATTCAGGTTTATTAAAACTCTATGCTGCTTTTGATTCAACTAATTTTGAATTAACACAAGAGGATATTAATGAGCCAGAAGGAATTCGTTTAAAATTAAAAAACAACAACTTGTATTTTAACGGATCATATCAAGGCGCTTTAAACGATACTTGGAATGTTTTTGGGGGTGCAAGTCTTACTTATGGAAAAAATGATCTAAACTTCACCGAAATGACTATTAATGATACAGAAAAGGCTATTCATGCAAAACTAAAGTTTTATAAACGTTACAGTAACCAATTTAAACTTTATTTTGGAGCCGAATACTTAGCATCAAATTTTAATGAGGATTTTTCTGAAACCAATTTCGATAAAGAAACTTATCGCTACAAAGATAATATTAAAGCCATTTTTGTAGAAGCAGATATTTTCTTATCAAAAGCAATCGCATTTAAAGCCGGTTTAAGATCAGAATATAGTGAGCTCTTCAATTCATTTAATGTGGCTCCAAGACTTTCATTGGCTTATAAAACATCAAAAAGCAGTCAGCTATCATTGGCTTATGGTAATTTTTATCAAAGTCCAACCAGTAATATTTTAAAATTTAATCAAGACTTAAAATCACAAAACACGTCACATTACATTTTAAATTATCAGTACAATGCAGATCGAAAAATATTTAGAGCTGAAGCGTATTATAAAGATTATAATAATTTGGTAAAATATGATACGGATTTTACTCAATTTGATAGTAACTACAATAGCGATGGTGATGGATTTGCTAAAGGAATTGATTTGTTTTGGAGAGACAGTAAGAGCTTAAAAAATATTGATTATTGGGTTAGTTATTCGTTTTTAGATTCAAAGCGGAATTATAAGAATTATCCGTTTAAGGCACAACCCAATTACGTTAACACCCATAACTTATCTCTTGTTGGTAAATATTGGATTAATGATTTAAGAAGTCAATTAGGCTTAAGTTATACTTTTGCTTCAGGACGACCATTTACTAACCCAAACACAGAAGGGTTTTTAAATAAAAAAACCAAATCATATAATAGCTTAAGTATTAACTGGGCCTATTTAATTAGTCCGCAAAAAATACTATACGCATCGGTTAATAATGTACTCGGATTTAAAAATATTAACGGCTATCAGTATGCTAATACTGTCAATAACAATGGCCTTTTTGATAGACGAATATTAAGACCTGCAGCCGATCAATTCTTTTTTGTTGGCTTTTTCTGGACCATAAGTGACGACAAAAAGAGCAACCAGTTAAATAATCTATAAGATGTCTCCAAGAATAGTGTGTTTTGAGTATATATTAATAGAGCACCCTAGTTTAATCGATATAGTATGAAATCTGTATTCTTCAGCTCTTTCTATGACAAAAATCATAATTTCTGAACTTTAAATTAGTTAACTTTAATACAAGAAATTTAAACCTTAAGTTATGAAAGCTAAGAAAAATCCAGAAATGGAAATTGGTAGAAATAGCAGTTTATATTTTGCTCTTGGTCTCAATATCATGCTGTTTGTTTCTTGGCAATTGTTGGAATATAGAACCTATTATAGTCGAGATTTAGCGATTGATATTTTAAGCATGGATGAAGAATTTGAGGAAGATATTCCAATAATCAATGTCAATACACCCCCACCCCCACCCCCACCTGTAGCTATTCAAGAATCTATTGAAGTTGTTGAAGACGCTGTAGAAATTGAAGAAACCATTATTGAAAGTACAGAGACCAATCAAGAAGATGAAATTTCAGAACCAATAGTGTCAGTTAGTGATGTGACCGTTGAAAAAGTAGAAGAAGACGATGAAGTCCCATTTGCCGTTATTGAAGATATTCCAGTATTTCCCGGTTGTGAAAATGTACCTAAAAATGAAAGAAGAGATTGCTTTCAATTAAAAATGGAAGAGCATGTAATTAAATATTTCAACTATCCGGAAATGGCAATGGAACTTGGGATTCAAGGCAAAGTGTTTGTTGTTTTTAAGATTGATGCAAATGGTTATATTACAGGAATAAAATCTAGAGGACCAGATAAAGTTTTAGAGAAGGAAGCAGAACGTATCATAAGCAAATTACCTAAAATGATTCCAGGTAAACAAAGAGGTAAACCAGTAAAAGTGCCATATAGCGTTCCTATTTTATTTAAATTTGTAGAAAGTTAATCTTAAAAATAATTATTGCAACAATAAATAGTATCGTTTTAATTTTATCATGTTAATTTTTTAAACCGCTTTAAGGTCTAATATATAGATTTTAAAGTGGTTTTATTATTTAATAATCGTACAAGACATCTCGTCCTGTAAATATGACAATTCAGTTACTCTCTTTTTAAAATATTGTACGTATGATAGATATTTGTCTCATAATTTAAAAACAATCAGCATGCAAAAATTAAGTGTTATTTTAGTATTATTTGTAACGAGCTTATTAAGTGCTCAATCAAATTATGAAAAAGGTATGCAAAAGGCCTTTGAACTTTGGGGAGGAAACAATCCTGCAGAAGCGTCAAATATGTTTGAGCGTATTGCAAATGCAGAACCAGACAATTGGTTGCCTGCGTATTATGCAGCTCAAATTAACATTGTAAATAGTTTTGGACTTCAAGATGAAGAAAAACTATCAGCACAACTTAAAAAAGCACAAGATCTAATTAATGATGCGACGGCTATTTCAAAGAACAATCCAGAAATTTTAGTGCTTCAAGCATTATTACACACTGCTTGGGTGGCTTATGATGGGGCAACCTATGGGATGACTCTTTCTCCTAAAGTAGCAGCAATTTATGCGCAAGCAGAACAGATAGACCCTAAAAATCCAAGAGTAGTTTATTGTAAAGCCGAATGGGGTATTGGAGGTGCAAAATATTTTGGACAAGACACTATGCCATTTTGTAAAGATTTGGAAAGAGCTTTAGAACTTTTTGCTAACTTTAAACCAGAAACACCATTTCACCCAAATTGGGGCAAAGAGAGAGTTAAAATGCTTGTTGAAACTTGTGAAAAGTAGTCAGTAGATTATTAATTATATATTATGACAAAATCGGTTAAAAATATCATTATTACATTTATTATTGGATGTTCAGTTTTTGTAATTGGCAACTTATTATCGAGTGGTTTTAATTTTGAAACGGTTAATGATTTTTTAATAAATTTTGTTTTTTATCAACTGTATTCTTTTGTTCTTGGCTATTCTAATATGTATTTCTTCGATTATTTAGAACAACGTAAATGGAAAAAGGAAGATAGAATAAAAAGGATTACGATTGGAATTTTAGGGTCAACAGCAATTACTTTAATTGGGCTATTTATTTTAAGGGCATTAACAGCAATCTTGATGAATGGTAAAACATTCACTGAATTTATTGCTAATGAAAAGTTTGCCTATTATCAATTTGGCTTGTGGATTACCTTAACTATTGTCGCTATTTTTCATTTTGTTTATTTCTACAATAGATATCAGCAGAACAAAATTAAAGAACAAAAGGTTATAGCAGGCACGGCAAGTGCTAAGTTTGATGCCTTAAAAAACCAATTAGATCCGCATTTTTTATTCAATAGTTTAAATGTGTTAACCAGTTTAATTGAAGAAAACCCAGAAAATGCACAAAGGTTTACAACGTCATTGTCAAAAGTATATCGTTATGTGTTGGAACAAAAAAACAAAGAACTGGTAACCGTTGATGAGGAGTTAGAGTTCGCTAAAACATACATGTCTTTACTTAAAATGAGATTTGAAGACTGCATAGTTTTTGACATGCCAGAAAAAGTGTCAAACCCAGATAGCAAAGTGGTGCCTTTATCTTTGCAGCTTCTTTTAGAGAATGCAGTGAAGCACAATATGGTAACTACAAGTAAACCCTTACGCATTAAAATATTTGAACATGAAGGCAATTTGGTGGTAGAAAATAATCTTCAGCCTAAACAAATTGTAAAAAAGAGTAGTGGTGTAGGTTTAGAAAACATCAAACAACGCTATAACTTATTATCAAACAAAAAAGTAAACATCGATCAACAAGCAAACAGTTTTGCCGTGGCGATACCAATGCTTACAAAACAAATATCAATCATGAATACAACATCAACTTCAAAAGTAGATAGTAGCTATTTAAGAGCACGAAAACATATCGATGATATTAAGGAGTTTTACTATGGTATAGTATCATTTATTATAATATTTCCGTTTTTAGTTTATATTAACTATGTGACTTACTGGGATTTTAAATGGTTCTGGTTTCCTCTCATAGGATGGGGAATAGGCATCATTATTAATGCTTTTAAAATTTTTATGAGTAATGGTATTTTTGGCCGAAATTGGGAAGAGCGTAAAATAAAACAATTTATGAATAATCCGGGAGATGAAGACACCCGTTGGAAATAAAAATAGCACACAAATGAGAACACAATCAGACAACAATATTGACGATAAATATGTTCAGGCTCGTAAGAAGGTAGAAGAATTAAAGGGGTTTTATTACAACCTTATTTCTTATGTTTTGGTGATTCCTTTTTTAATTTTTATTAATTACAAAACCTATTGGGACTTTCATTGGTTTTGGTTTCCTATACTAGGTTGGGGAATAGGTCTTTCCTTTCATGCCTATCATGTATTTGTTAATAATAGTATTTTAGGGAAAAACTGGGAAGAACGCAAGATCGAACAATTTATGCGGGAAGAAGAAGAAAAACGCTGGGAGTAATGTTAAAAATTAAGTATTATGACAACTTTTAGAACAAACAAACAAGAAAACGATAAATCTCAAGCCGATTTTTATCGTGAAGACGCGTATTTGAGAGCACAAAAAAAGGTAAAAAAAATTATTGGTTTCTATTGGCATTTAGCAGCTTATGTGATTATCAATTTGTTTTTTATAGTTTTTTTAGGATCAAATAATGGTGACTTTTTCAGCTTTGGTAATTTCTCAATGGCTATTTTTTGGGGAATTGGATTATTTTTTCACTTTCTAAGTGTCTTTGGACCGGATTTCTTTTTCGGTAAAAGTTGGGAACAACGTAAAATTAAAGAGTATATGGATAAGGATAAAAAACGATGGGAATGAACGTACTTATTATAGAAGACGAAAAACCATCAGCACGCAGATTACAGCGCATGTTAGCAAGTATACAAGTTAATGCAGAGGTAATGCTGCATTCTATAGAAGAAAGTATTGCTTGGTTTAAAAATAATGAACATCCAGATTTAATATTTTTAGACATTCAATTAAGTGATGGGTTATCATTTGAAATTTTTGAAACTCTAGACATTAAAAGTGCTGTTATTTTTACGACAGCATATGATGAGTATGCCTTACAGGCTTTTAAGCTAAATAGTATAGACTATTTGTTAAAACCTATTGATACTTTTGAGTTAGAGAAAGCGGTAAAAAAATATCAGAATCGAGTTCCGCAGCCACAAGCTGTAACCATAGATTTTAACGATATAAAAAAACTTTTAGTAAACCCCATTGACCAGGAGTATAAAAAACGATTCTCAGTAAAAATTGGGCAGCATTTAAAACTTATTAATATTGAAGATATTGAATGTTTTTATAGTGAAAATAAAGGCACATATTTATATACTAATGAAGGTAGAAACTATTTGTTAGATACCACGTTAGAGCTATTAGAACAAGAGTTAGAGCCTCAAACCTTTTTCCGAATTAACCGTAAATTCTTTGTAAACATAAATGCCATTAAAGATATGGTAAGCTACACAAACTCACGTTTGCAAATAAAACTAAGTTCTTATAATGAGGATGAGGTTATTGTGGCACGCGAGCGCGTTAAGGATTTTAAGGCATGGTTGGAATAATTTTTCATTCTCAATTTGAGCCCTATTTATTTACTGAAATATTGTTGTAACAACAATATTAATTCATCTTTTTCAATCGGTTTTGAAATATATGCATCACATCCTGCGCCTAGGACATTATCTCTTTCTGCGGCTAGACCAAAATCTGTCTGAGTAATAATAATTACATCTTTATTAAAATAGGCGTATTTGTTGTGGAGTTTCATATCCATCCTTTATAGGTGTTTTAAGCCTTAAGCCGTTATGGTTTTAAATCATACCATTTATACATTTAATGATCCATTAAGCGACCATAGATGGTGCCTATTGATTTTTTTAATTTTTTAAGAGAATTATTCACTGCTTTCTCTAGGGTGTCTGCATTACTGGTAACTGCAATGGGTTGCAGGTTTTCTAATCGTGCCTCAATCAAACAACGACTATCATTCTGGCCTTTTTTTGAACCATTCTCATCTGAAAGATGCACTTCTATACGTGTGATATGATCACTGAATCTATCTAATTCTTTAGTTATTGTAGTATTTATATATTTTTCAAGTCTTTCGTTTCCTGAGATGTTTGCATCGGTATTAAGTTGAATATTCATAATGTTTTTTTAAGGTTTTATATTTGCAATGAGAGAGAAAAAATTCTTACCTAAAAATGATTCTCTAATTGTAAAGATAGTGATTCTTAAAGCGAATGTATTATACAATTGGGGAAATGAATTATGTCATTTTAAGAGTTTAGGGTAATGGATATAATTATTCTTGCTTAAAGTAATTAATGGAAGATCTATAATATAGATATAACGAATTGAGTCTTTCGTTTCACGAGTTTGTATAAGATATGTGTTGCATGGCGCAGCGTGCGGCTTGAAGCAGCGAACCCCACCAGTATTTTCTCTTCTCCAAATTAACTGAGCCGCGTGCGAATTAGCAAAGCTAGCTTCTCAGAACTTTCGGAAGTACTATTTATTATTATTTGTTCAAATTATTCAAATATTGAGAATGTAATCTATACATTTTTATAAGCCGTTTTTAATTCCGTTAACAAATTCAATCAGATTATAATAGGTTTGATTTTGTTGTTCTTCCAATGAAATATCAGAGGAACTGTCCATTAGGAGATTACCTAAATAACCAAATTGAGAATGATTACCTCTATTTATCAGAATCAATTTTGAGTTTTTCGGCAACTTACTTTTGTTTTCCATAACTTCCTCAACTCTTGCTAGTCCGTCATTATCTGCATGCAATTTGATACAAGGGATATCTTGAATTGATAAATCAATGTCTCGCGGATGAGAAGTACCCATTAAAAATAGGCCTTCAAATACATTTGGGTTTTCATAAACAAACTGTACTGCCATTTTTCCATATTGAGAGTGTCCACCGATGATAAATTTTCCTCGATTTAGGTTAATTAATTTGGAAACTTTTTGATAGTCATATTGAGGAAGCCTCCAATCCATCTTTATTAGGTGAGTAGTAAATCCATTCTCTGATATTCTCCTACAGAGTGGCGCATATGCTTTAGGGTCAGTTAAACCACCTTGTAAAAAAATAATTTCAAGTTCGTTTTCTGAAGTCTTAGATTTAAAAGCGAATTGGACATCTGTTTCAATAACAGAAACAAAGTCAGAATTCAAAAAAGTGTTTTCAGGAAGATTATGATACTGAAATGTATTCCAATTTCATATAGAAAATATTGCTACAGGACCAAACCAAATAGTCCTGAATATCTTTCGTTTGCTCCATTTTGTTGTCATTGGTCGGGGTTGTGTATAAATGGCTTATACGTAATATGATATGAATCCGTTTTAATGATTTATATCAAACGTTAAATGAAGTTAGTCAATAATCTTACAAGGTTGCCTTGTTAGGTTTTAAAGTATTCTTTTCAGTTTAAGTTAACGTTCTCTTAAAAACGAGGACTTTTTGGGTTATTCCCTTGGCGTTCAATATATAAATGATAGCTTTGTAACGAATTTTAACAAGAAAACAAAATTTATGAGTCAAGTAAAAGAAAATGATACAGTAAAAGTTCATTACACAGGAAAATTAAGCAACGGAGAAGTTTTTGATAGCTCAGAAGGCAAAGAACCATTAGAAGCCACATTAGGGCAAGGTATGCTAATACCTGGTTTTGAAAAAGCTATCATTGATATGAAAGTAAGTGACAAGAAAGTGGTAAACATTTCTAAAGAAGAAGCATATGGTGATATTCAAGACGGATTGTTTCACAAAGTAGATAAAAATCAATTGCCAGAGGAAATCAAACCAGAATTAGGAATGGGCTTAACTTCAAGAAGTGAAGATGGTAAAGAATACCAATTTAGGATTGCCGAAATTAATGAAGATCACATTGTTGTTGATGGCAATCATCCATTAGCAGGTCAAGACCTTACATTCGAACTAGAGGTTGTGGAAATTAAGTAACCATACAATAAAACATATTATAAAAAGCTTGGGCATTGCTCAGGCTTTTTTGTTTTTAAATGTTAAAATATGTTTAATCGGCTTGGATTATTCAATAATATACAGTATGTTAATAAGAGTCATTTTCATACAGAATAGTATTTATTTCTACAGCACGTTTGTGTGTTCAACACGATTTCTTTAAGTGCCGCTATTTTATTTGAAACTTGATTTACATTAAATAATTCAAAATAAAATTTGACCTTTTAAAATTTAAAACATTATGGGAAAAGATAGTAGTACATTATTAGGCATACTGGCAGGAACAGCAATAGGAGCAACGTTAGGTATTTTGTTTGCACCAGACAAGGGTTCAAACACAAGGCAGCGTATTGCAGATGAGGCTTTATCAGCTAAAGAAAAAGTAACAGAAAGTGCAGAGCACTTAAGAGAAAAAGTAGCAGAAACTGTTTCTAGTAATAAAGCGACATTAGATGAGCAGTTAGAATCGGTAGTCTCAAACGTAAGTCATAAAACAGAAGACGTTATTACTACATTAGAAAAGAAACTAAGCGAGTTGAAGAGTAAAAACAAAAAATACCAAAAATCTTAAGAATGAACATTTTTGATTCTGCAAAGGAAACATCTGAAAAATTAACGGATGCAGGAGAGATTTATATTAAAAAATCTCAAGAGTATTATACCTTAAAAGTGTTTCAACAATTAAGTGCTTCAATCAGTTTGGTTACAAAAGTTTTGGTTATTGGGGGGTTGCTTTTTATAGGCTTATTCTTTTTAGCCTTTGCCTTGGCTATGTTTATTGGTGAAAGTTTAGGAAATGTGGCTTTAGGATATGTTATAACAGCGATTATCTTTCTATTAATAACAGGTGTTATTTATTTGAATAGAAATCATATTAACAATACAGTAGTTAGAAGTCTTTCATTTAAATTTTTTAATTCATAGCCTATGAAGGAATATAAATCTTTTGAACATATAGAACAAGATTTAAAGCGCATACGTTTAGAGCGCAATATTGCTTTAGAACAAATGAAGTTATCTAAAAACAAATTTAGAAACAACTTAAGACAGAAAAATTGGTTAAGTGTAATAATTGATGTCGCTGGAAAATATGGTTTTTATATATTTTTAAAACGATTTTTTAGGTAGCGAACCGATTATTTTTTCATAAGTCGGCGCATGGCGACCCATTGTTTCAACATATCTCTGGCGTCTTGTGCAGGATACCCTAGTACTGTTTGTCCAGCTGCAACATCATTCATAACACCAGAACCAGCGCCAACGGTAGCACCAGAATGTATGGTGGTATGGTCTTTTATAGAGGCACTGCCACCAATCATAACGCCATCTCCTAAAGTTACTGAGCCCGCTAAACCGCTATGGCCTGCCATTATGCAAGAGCGGCCCATAACGCTATTATGAGCTATTTGTACCAAGTTGTCAATTTTGCAGCCATTACCAATTATGGTCGAACTGAATTTAGCTCTGTCAACACAAGAATTGGCACCAATTTCAACATAATGTCCAATAACGACATTTCCTATTTGCGGAATTTTAACTAAACCGCGACCATCATCACTTGGTCTATAACCAAAACCATCTGCTCCAATACTTACGTTAGTATGAAATATACAGTGGTTGCCAATAATACACCGTTCTCTTATTACAGTTCCAGACCAAACTACCGTATGGTCTCCTATAATAGTGTCATCAAACACACACACATTTGGATATAAAATCACACCATTTCCTAAAATAACATCTTTACCAACATAGCAATTGGCTCCAATTTTACAATCATTCCCAATTTTAGCAGACTCATGTATTACTGCCGTTTTGTGAATATTAGAATCAAAAACTGGCGTTGGCGGATTAAATAAATCTAAAATTTTTGCCATGGCTAAATCGGCATTTTTAACTTTAATTAATGCTCTGTTTTCACCTGGTTCTGCGTTTAAGTTTTCATTAATGATGGCAATACTTGCTTTTGAGTCAGCCCAAAGTTTTACATATTTACTACTTCCTATAAATGTAATGTGATTAGCTTTTGCTTTTTCTAACTGTTCTGGACCGTCAATACGTTGCGTGGTGTTACCTATTAATTCACCGTTTAAAATGGTGTTAATTTCTTCAATGGAATATGATTTCATGAAATGAATGCTTAATTAATTGCTTAGTTTTTAGTAAATCTAAAGGAATTAGTGCACAATTAATTAATTTTTATGAATTTATTTTAAACTCCTTTAGGCGTTATGGTTGCTTTAGAAGCAAATATTGATAACAATACATTTATATTTCTGAAATTTTACCAGAATTTTTAAACTTTTTAAGATTTAAAGCTACCGTGAACAATATTAGGGCAGCAGAAACAATAATAAATGCAATTCCAATCCCCCATTTGTCTGCTAAAAATCCGATAGATACTGCAATTATGGATGTGGTAATCGTGCTAAAAAATGATTGAGCAGAAATAACCGATGTTAGAATTTCCGGATCTACATGGTCGGCAATTTCACCAGTCAACAAGGGTTTTCTAATATTTTCAAAAACATAAATACATGCAAAGAAAAGTAAGGCTATCATCCATAATTCAAAATGATAAAGAATACCACAAATAAAACCAGAGATAAGTCCTAAAAGAAGCGTTAGTCTAGGAACATTACCAACTATCAATTCTGAAATTTTAAATGATTTTTTAGAAGCGTACGACGTGAGTAGATATATAAAAAAGTAAATAACACCCACAATAATACCGCTTTTTCGCTTAGTGTCAATAGATATTAAAAAAGGAATTAAAAGTGTTATCTGAAGCATTACTGGTTGAATATAATCTTTTATAGCTTTTAAATATGCTGAATGTAATGCAGATGAATTTATAATTTGTAAAACTTTGGGTTGCTTTAACGATTTTATAAAGGACTTAAAAACAAATACCATCGTTATCTTTTTTGACTCTTTCTGTTTATTTAAAGAGTAATTTAAAGCATCAGGGTACGAAAAAATATTAAAAAAATTTATTAGATAAGGAATTACAGAGTACAAAAAGATAGTACGATAACTACCTGAATACAAAACTAAACATCCGGCGATTAAAGCAGAAATGGCAGACCCTTTTTGAGACCAGGAACGCGTATGTCCATAATAGTTTGCTTTATGGTGAGACCATTTATTAAGCGCCAAGTAGTCCATAATCATGCCTTTATGTGTTCCAGTTCTAAAAGCATCTCCAACACCATAAAAAGCAATGGCAATAATGAAAAAATAGAAGGTGTTAAAAAAATAAAAAATAAGAAACGATAAAATATATAATGAAAATGATACAATTAGAGATTTTTTTCGTCCATACGTATCTGCAATAATCCCAGAAGGTATCTCTGAAACATTAATAATGATCTCTCGTAATGCATATAAAAAACCTATTTGAGTATAACTGATACCACTTTCTAAAAAAAACAGCAATAAAAAGGCGTCAAAAAACCTTAGATTTTTTAAAAATCCATAGGAGCAGAATTTAAAATATTGTTTGTTTTTTAAAGCGCTGTCCATAAGTCTAATTTAGAATAAAAAGTCTAAGGATTTTATCTTGTAATAGTTAGTCTTCAATTCTGTTTTCATCAAATGCCGAAGGTAATAATTTAGGAATAAACTTGACAAATAGAGGTAATAAAATAGCGCCACCAGGTAATATAAAAATGGCTAAACTTGGAATAGATTTCATAATGTCCAACAACTGGTCTTGAACTTTTTTTTGTTCCTCATCAGTTAAAGCTCTGGTTGTTGATTTTGTAAGTAATACCATAAGTTCCTTACTTTCTCTAAGTTCATTTAATAAGCGTTTGCTATTTCTTTTTATGAGCTTAATTACCATTTTACTGGAGTTATCATAAAAACTCTGAATCATGTTTCTAGAACTTAGTAGAGCTACTTTATCTTTGTTTAAAACGTAAAACGCATCAATATCATCTATGGATTGTTTAATTATTTCAGGACTAAGTTGCAAATCTGTACCCAAGGTGCTCAATTGCTTTTCCTCTTCTTGATCAATAATTTTATCGCTCCAAAATGCCATGCAGGCAATATCAATAATATAGTATTTACCTAATTCAGTTTTAATGCTTTTTAAGACATCGTCATAGGTCAAAGAATTTTTGTTTTGATACCGAAGAGACGATTCAAATAACTTTATTAAACTCTCATCATATTTCGATTTATCTTTTTTTGTATCAAATACAATTAACGCAATGGTTTCAATTGCTGCTTCAAATTCTTGAAGATAATTTTCTGAAATCGTGTTTGATTTTAGGTATTCTTGGTAGGCTAAAATATCAACAAACATCAAGGCATTGGTTATAAAATAATTAAAGTTTTTAGTTAGAATGTTATCATCAATATGAACACGCTTATTAATCATACTTTCCAACAACGTTGATGATTTTTTTTCACCTAACAACCCTTCAAAAAAAGATGTTTTATAATCATCAATAGTGTTGTAGAAATCAATAATACTATCAACAATATCTGTCTTCTTGTTTGAATGGTGATGTATGTAATAAAACCCTAAAAGCAAGTTGACTTTACAAAGTTCTTCATGTGTAAAGTCTATATTTTTAATACAATTATGAACAACAGAAACGTTACTTCCATAAATAAACCCACTTAATTTTAAGTCTCTGTAAAAGTCATTTAAAGACAATTCTAAGAAGCTTTCATTATTTGAAATTTCTTTTACAAGTTTTTTTATCCAACCGTTGGCTGATGGGTTCATGACTTAAATTTATCAGTGTAAAGATACTTTTTAAAAATAAAAAAGCTACTTAAAAAAGTAGCTTTAAAATTATTTTATGGTTATTTTTTTATTCAATAATGCCAGCACAACTTACTCTTCCACCAGCGGCGCCAGTTGGTTGTGTTGTATAGTCATCCGTTCCAGCATGAACTATAACTGCTTTGCCTAGAATATCTTTACTTTCATCGCCACAACCAATACACCATTCATCAGTTGTAAAAGTTATAGAACCTTTACCACTAGCATCAGCAGTAAAATTACCAATATCACCTTTATGATATCCTCCTTCTGCACCCCATTTTCCGTGAGCTTCAGCCGTTGGGTTCCAGTGTCCACCAGTAGATTTTCCGTCAGGTGAAGAACAATCAGCTTTTTCGTGTATATGAATGGCATGAATGCCTTCAGTTAAACCTTCCATCTCTGCAACCATAGTAACGGAACCATTTTCTTGAGTAAAAGTAACTGTTCCTGAAACATTACTATCGCTTTTTGGTTCAAGTGAAAATTTAATGACTTCAACCTTTGCAGTCACTTCTTCTTTATTAGTAACAGTTTCTTCAATATTTTGTTCTGCTTCTTTTTTTTCATTTTTACATGCTATGGTCAAAACCATAATAATTGCTAAAGTAAAAATTGATGTGTTTTTCATAATTTTTATAATTTAATTTTGATGAAAGTTAAGGTTAATTTAATATTTTTGCAAATATGATTATGACCGATATCATGTTTTTAAATTTTATATTCAATTAATTTTGACTTAAGTTTGAAGGTATGAATAAATCATTAGTTAATAAATATAATATTGCGGGTCCAAGATATACAAGTTATCCAACCGTTCCGTATTGGAATGAAGACACGTTTTCTACAACAAAATATAAATCGACTTTAATTAAATCGTTTAAAGAAAGTAATTCTAAAGAAGGTATAAGTTTATATATCCATATGCCTTTTTGTGAAAGCCTATGTACGTTTTGTGGATGTAATAAACGTATCACTAAACAACATGATGTAGAATCTCCATATATAGAAGCGGTTTTAAAAGAATGGCAGTTGTATTTAGAATTGTTTGATGAAAAACCCATTATTAAAGAATTACATCTTGGTGGCGGGACTCCAACATTTTTCAATCCAGAAAATTTAAAACGATTAATTAATGGAATATTGAAAAATGCTGTTATGGCAGACGGACATGAATTTAGTTTTGAAGGCCATCCAAATAATACAACAAGGGCGCATTTGCAAGCATTATACGATGTTGGGTTTACCCGTGTTAGTTATGGTGTCCAAGATTATAATATTATGGTTCAAAAAGCCATTCATAGAATTCAACCTTTTGAAAATGTAAAGCGAGCTACAGAAATGGCAAGAGAAATTGGGTATACATCTGTTGGCCACGATATTATTTTCGGCTTACCTTTTCAAACTTTAGAACATGTTGAGCAAACCATTTTAAAGACTAAAGAATTATGTCCAGACCGATTAGCTTTTTACAGCTATGCGCATGTGCCATGGATTAAAGGAAATGGTCAAAGAGGTTTTAAAGATTCGGATTTACCGAAGGCTGAATTAAAACGACAACAATACGAATTAGGAAAACAATTACTAACAGAAGTTGGTTATTATGAAATAGGAATGGATCATTTTGCATTACCTTCTGATTCGCTATATAAATCGATGCAAAGCAAAAGTTTACATCGAAATTTCATGGGTTATACTGCATCAAAAACGCAAGCGATGATTGGCTTGGGGGTGTCTTCTATAGGTGATAGTTGGTACGGTTTTGGGCAAAATGTAAAAGTGCTTGAGGACTATTATAACTTGCTAGAAAAAAATGAGTTACCTATTTACAGAGGTCATATTTTAAACGATGAGGATTTAGTAATAAGACGCCATATTCTTAATCTAATGTGTGGCTTCGAAACCTCTTGGGCTTCTGAAGCAATGGCTTTTCCTGAAATTCCTGAAGTATTAGTAAAACTTAAGGAAATGGAATATGATGAGCTACTTGAAATTCATTCAAAATCTATTAATATTTTACCAAAAGGTCAACCATTTGTTAGAAATATATGTATGGCGTTTGATTTGTTATTACAACGAAAAACACCAGATGTACAATTATTCTCAATGACCGTATAATCTAAATTTGATATTAAGAAATATAAAAAGAGCTGTTAATACCAGTTCTTTTTTTTAATCACATTCTATAGAACCCGTAACCAAATCTGTAACAGGTTCGGGTGAGATGTATGGTATGCCCAGACCAAGACCACGAAGTATAAATAAAGCCCCAATTATAATGACGAAAACAGGAATAGCTTTCTGAATTTTTTGTCGTAAGGCACCTTTTAAAAAGTTACTAAAATAAATAGTGGTCGTCATTAAGGGGATAGTACCCAGTCCAAAAAATGCCATGTACAGAGTACCTTCAAAAGCATTACCGCTGGCTATCGCCCCAAAAACAGCCATATACACCAGGCCACACGGCAGAAAACCGTTTAAAAAACCAATGGTTAAAAAGGTGTCTAATGTTTTCTTTTTTAACGCGGAACCTAAACTAGATTTTACTTTTGAAATTATTTTATATAGAGGTTTAGAAGCGTTATATTTTGCGAAGGTTTTATAAGGAATAAGTACAATAATAATCATAATAACCCCTATGATTATTGATAACTGTTGTTGAAAGCCAAAGAGATACAGGCTTTTCCCAATAAGTCCAAAAACCAATCCAATAATACTATATGATAATAATCTACCAAAATGATAAATGGCTATTTGGAATACTTTTTTAGAAGAATTTGAATGATCTACCGGAAGCATAAACGCAATAGGACCACACATGCCTACACAATGAAAGCTACCTAATAATCCTAATATCAAAGCCGAAATAAACATAGTTTAATTAATATACAATGGATTGTTTATATAAATATGATTTCCCATCGTATTGCCAATCGACGGTAATGTTCCATCGACCATCTAATAAACGTTTGTCAGGTACGAGCAAATAGGATTCAGACAATGAAATTGGAGTTTCAAAATCTAGATGTTTGTTAGATGGTCTATATAGGAACACTTTACCAGTGATTTTTTTTGTATCAAAATCTTCAGGAAACTTAAAAACTAAACCTTCACTTGTTTTTTTATAAGAAATATTTTCTTTCAGTGTTTTCGCATTGTTTTCTTTGTTAATATCATTTTGATATCCAAGTTCCTTTTTATAATAGTCTTCAGTCACTAAATCATGATTGTATTTTTCATTAAAATTCATAGAAATTACAAAATACATGATGAAGCTGATAAAGCCAACAAAAGCTAAAACAATTCCAGTTCCCCAATTAAATTTCATATTCTTTTTTTAGTTATAACTTCTAGGTCCTAAAAAGTTAACGGTTGTAGTTTCAATAAGTCTATTATTACTGTAAACTTCAATCATTAGTTTGTTTTTATCGCCTTTCAGTTCAGATTTATTTATCTCAATAAATAAAGTGCCTTCAGCAAGTCCTTGTTCCGGTACAACGAAGTTGTCTTTTGTTGAAACAAGTTTTATAGTGCCCTTGTATTTTCTTAATTTAAACGAAACATTGTCAATTTTTTGAGTTGTTTTATTCACTAATTTATAGGTAAACACATTACTTATAATATTATTTTCTTTGTGTTCAAATAATTGTCCAGGCAATCTTAAAACTCTTGCTTCTACATCATTTCTTAAAAATAGCATGCCTATTAAAACACCGGTAAGAATGACTAGTACTGCAATATAGCCTTTCATTCTTGCTGTAAGCTTAAATGGTTCTTTATTTTCAATTTCGGCTTCACTAGCATATCGAATAAGACCTTTTTCAAGACCTACTTTTTCCATGATAGTGTCACATTCATCAATACAAGCTGTACAGTTAACGCATTCTAATTGTGTACCGTTTCTAATATCAATACCAGTTGGGCATACATGTACACACTGTGAACAATCAATACAATCTCCATAACCTAAGGCTTCTCGATCTTCGCCATTACGCCATTTTTTTCTTCCATTTTCTGCTTCACCGCGTTTATGGTCATAGGCTACAACAATAGATTTATTATCTAATAAGACACCTTGTAACCTTCCGTAAGGACAAGCGATAATGCACACTTGCTCTCTAAACCATGCAAAGACAAAGTAAAAAACGGCCGTAAAAATACCCAAAGAAAATAGGGTTGATGTATGTTTAGTTGGCCCATCAACAACATATTCAATAACTTTATCTGAACCTATTAAATACGCCAAAAAAACATTAGCAATTAAAAATGAAATCATTAAAAAGATAAACCATTTTAATGAGCGTTTTCCAATTTTTTCGACATTCCAAGCTTGTTTGTCAAGTTTTATTTGTTTCCATCTGTCTCCATCAATCCAAAATTCGATACGTCTAAATACCATTTCCATAAATATGGTTTGGGGACAAATCCATCCGCAGAAAATTCGCCCAAAAGCTACTGTGAAAAAAGTAATGAAAATCACCCCAATAATCATGGAGATTACAAATAAATGAAAATCTTGAGGCCAAAAAGGAAATCCAAAAATATTAAATCGACGTTCTAAAATGTTAAACATTAAAAACTGATTCCCATTAACTTTTATAAATGGAGCAAAAATCAAAAACGCTAATAAAAAATAACTTACTAGTTTTCTGGAATCATAAAACCTACCACTAGGTATTTTAGGAAAAACCCACGCACGGTTACCTTCTTCATTTATGGTTCCAATAGAGTCTCTAAACCTTTCGTTTTCTGAAGTTTCCATTATTTTTTTGGGGTCATTTGAGAAAAAAAGCAATAGCACAAAATTGATTTAGTACTATTGCTTCAAAGTTTAGTTTAATTTTCAGATACAGATAAAGAATCTGTTTCTGTAGTTGTTGTTTCAATAGGTGCTTCTGTTTCGTCAACCCAAATATCGCCTTCTGCAGCTTTAGGATTCGCAGGTGCTGTACCCTGCATCGATAATACATAACTAGCTACTTGGGCAATTTCCGAGGGTCTAAAATTTTGTTTCCATGCAATCATTCCTTTCCCGTCACGACCACCTTGAGTAATGGTATTAAATACATTTTTAATCCCTCCACCTAGAATCCAATGATTATCAGTTAGGTTTGGTCCAATACCACCACCGCCATCGGCCATATGACATACAACACAGTTTTGTTCAAAAATGGCTCTACCACTGCTTAAATCAGCGGCATCTGTTAGTAAGGTAACCGTGTTAATATCAACTAAATCTTTAGCATTCTTTTTATATTCTGCAATACTAATCTCTGCTTGTTTATATTCTTCAGCATATTCATCAAATTGACTATTGTTTCCTAAAAAATGGAAATTCACTAAATAGATTGCGGCAAAAACTATAGAGGCATAAAAGGAATATAACCACCAAGGCGGTAAGGAATTATCTAATTCTTTAATACCGTCATAATCATGATCTAGAATAAGTTCGCCTTCCTCTTCAATTGGTTTTGTGCCAGCTAACTTTATATATATATTATTAATCCATGTGAACGGATTTTTACTAGCTTTAGAAGCTAAAAAACGTTCTTTTCCTTCTTCTGTAAGACTTTGAAACATCACGTTTTCTAAAGCGCCTACAATGGCTTCTATAGCAACAAGAATTAACAATACTAATACTAAAAACATCATTACTAGTGGATATTTAATAAATGCCGGTTGTTCGCCCGACTCTATAAAATATTCAACAAGACCGAAAATTATGAAGAATACGATTGGTACTCTGATGTAAGATGGAATAAGGTTTCTCATAACAAAATATCATTTTGGTTGTTATTGTCTAAAGGGATGTTACTTACTTTATTTATATATTCTTTTTTAGCAGTAAAAACCCACCAGAATAGAATCACAAAAAAAGTAAAGAAAATGAGTAATGATATTATTGGATATATTTCAATACCTGAAATAGTTTCCATATAATTTTTTGCAAATTTTAACATGTTTTCTTTTTATTGAATTAGTTATTCTTCTGTGTCTTTTACTTTAATGTCTGTTCCTAATCGTTGTAAGTAAGCAATAATAGCTACTATTTCACGATTTTTCATTTCAACAAAATCGTCTCCTCCAGCTTTTTTATCGGCTTCATAACTTTCTGCAAAGTCCGGATCATTATATAAATTTTGCTCAATTTGTGTTCCTTGCTCAAGCATTTGTTGTTGTGCGTTGGTTATCTCTTCATCAGTATAAGGAACACCTAAAGACACCATAGTTCTCATTTTTGCTTCTGTTTGAGACTTGTCTAATTCATTTGTAATAAGCCATTTATAATTTGGCATAATAGAGCCACTAGAAGTACTTCTTGGGTCATACATATGATTTAAGTGCCAATTGTCAGAATATTTACCACCAATACGGTGTAAATCGGGCCCCGTACGCTTACTACCCCAGAGGAAAGGGTGATCATACACATATTCTCCAGCTTTAGAGTATTCGCCATAACGCTCAACCTCACTTCTAAATGGTCTAATCATTTGTGAGTGACATCCAACGCAACCTTCACGTATATAAAGATCTCGTCCTTCAAGTTCAAGTGGTGAATATGGTTTTACACTTGCTATTGTAGGAATATTTGATTTTACTAAAATAGTAGGGACAATTTGAACGATGCCACCAATAAGAATAGCTATAGTTGCTAATATTGTTAATTTAACAGGTTTGCGTTCTAACCAAGAGTGCCAACCTTCTCCAGCTATGCGTTTTTTAGAAACACGTTCGAGAGCTGGCGCTTCTGCTAACTCATCTGTAACGCTACTTCCAGATCTAATAGTTACGACAATATTGTAAACTAAAATAAGCATACCAGTTAAATATAATGTACCCCCAATAGCACGCATCCAGTACATAGGTATAATTTCAGAAACTGTCTCAAGGAAGTTACCATATACCAAAGTTCCGTCAGGATTAAATTGTTTCCACATACTTGCTTGAGTAAACCCAGCTACATACATTGGTAAAGCATACATGATGATACCTAAGGTACCCAACCAGAAATGTAAATTAGCCAAACCTATAGAATATAGCTTTGTTTTAAATAGCCTAGGCACGAGATAATAAATGATGGCAAATGCCATAAAGCCGTTCCAAGCTAATGCACCAACATGCACGTGTGCGATAATCCAGTCAGTAAAGTGAGCGATGGCATTTACATTTTTTAATGATAACGTCGGACCTTCAAAAGTAGCCATACCATAACCTGTAATTGCAACTACTAAAAATTTCAAAACGGGGTCGGTACGCACTTTATCCCAGGCACCACGAAGTGTTAATAATCCATTTATCATACCACCCCATGAAGGCATTAAGAGCATAACTGAAAATGCAACCCCTAGGTTTTGTGCCCATTCAGGAAGTGCTGTGTATAATAGGTGATGAGGGCCTGCCCATATATAAATAAAGATTAATGACCAGAAGTGAACAATAGAAAGTCTGTATGAATACACAGGTCTATTTGCTGCTTTTGGTACAAAATAATACATTAAGCCTAAGAAAGGGGTAGTTAAAAAGAAGGCTACCGCGTTGTGGCCATACCACCATTGCACTAGAGCATCTTGAACACCGGCATAAACTGAGTAAGATTTAAGAGCACTAACAGGAAGTTCTAAGCTGTTAAAAATATGAAGAACAGCTACGGTTACAAAAGTGGCAATATAAAACCAAATCGCAACATATAAGTGGCGTTGTCTTCTTTTTAGAATTGTCCAAATCATATTAACACCAAAAACAACCCAAATTAATGCAATAGCAATGTCTATGGGCCATTCTAATTCGGCGTATTCTTTAGATGTTGTAATTCCAAGAGGTAATGTAATAGCAGCTGAGACAATAATAAGTTGCCAACCCCAAAAATTAATATTACTTAATAGGTCGCTTGCCATACGTGTTTTTAGTAAGCGCTGTAAAGAGTAGTAAATACCAGCAAACATAGCATTTCCTACAAATGCAAAAATAACGGCATTGGTATGCAGAGGTCTTAAACGACCAAAACTTAGCCAAGATATGCCATCAGTAAGGTTAGGGAATAAAAACATAAATGCCAGTATTAAACCTACAAGCATTCCCACAACACCAAAAACTATTGTGGCATAAATGAATTTTGTAACGATTTTATTATCGTAATGAAATTGTTGCATTTCCATAATTGTAAATATTAATCTTTTTTGGTTATAACAGAATTAGTTGATTTATCTTTTACAAGTTCATCTTCAAAAAGCATACGAACAGAAGGTGTATAGCTATCATCAAATTGTCCATTTTTTACAGCGAAAATAAAAGCAATAAAGAATACAACGGCTACAATAATACTTACGGTTAGCATAATATAAATGACACTCATAATTATATGATTATAAAAGGTGTTAAAAATACCTTCATGGTTTATTTAATAAAATGATATTTATCATATTTTTTATCTTAATTTCCTTCCAGCAATGTTTGTGGCGAGCGTAGTGAACGCAACAACACTAATAGAGCTTAAAGGCATTAATATGGCCGCAAAAACTGGAGACAATTGCCCAGTTGTTGCAAAATATAATCCAATAATATTATATATAAATGATAAAGCAAAACTCCACTTGATAATTGTTAAAGCTGTTTTAGAAATTTTTATAAATTGATATAGTTGATTAAATTTTGAGGCATCTAAAATAGCATCACAAGCGGGAGAAAAGACATTTACATTTTCTGATAATGCGATTCCTACATTGCTTTGAGCTAATGCTCCAGCATCATTTAATCCGTCACCAATCATTAAAACATTAGCACCTTCACTTTGGTGGTATTTAATATACTCAAGTTTATCTTCTGGCTTTTGATTAAATAATAATTTGGTTTTTGCAGGAAGTAGTTTTTTTAAATTTTCTTTTTCGCCTTCATTGTCACCTGATAGAATGGCTAAGTCATAATTGTCTTTAAGTTTGTTAAAAAGTTTTGACAGGCCTTTTCTGTAAGCATTAAAAAACGTGTATTTTCCTTTGTAATTATTATTTGTGCTTACATGAACTGTTGTGTTTAAGTTTGCGGTTTCAGCAGCATAACCTACAAAAGGAGCAGAGCCTATTTTTATTTGTGTTTCTTTATATTGTCCCTTAATACCTTTCCCTAAATGTTCTTCATACGTGTCTAATGAAATAATGTCATTTTTATTTAGAAGTTCATATAAAGCCCGACTGAGTGGATGATTTGATCCGCGTAATGTGCTTTTTAAAAGTGATTCTTCATCAACTGAAAGTTGGGTGCCTTCATAACTTATGCTCGTACCTTTATTAGCAGTAATGGTGCCTGTTTTATCAAAAATTATCGTATTTATTTTAGCTAATTGTTCAATAACACTTGCATTTTTTAAATAGAATTTGCTCACCCCTAAAATGCGTAAAATATTTCCAAAAGTAAACGGAGCAGATAATGCTAAAGCACAGGGACAAGCAATAATTAATACCGCCGTAAAAACGTTTATAGCTTTACTGGAATCAACAAACATCCAATAGGTAGTTGACATTATTGCAATAGCTAAAATAGCTGAGGTAAAATATTTACTAATTCTATTCGTAATGGTTTTAAATGATTCTTCTTTATTTGTTGTAAATACATCGTTACTCCAAAGTTGTGTTAAATAACTTTGCTCAACAGATTTTAAAACATCTACTTCAATACTTCCTTTAAGTTGTTTTCCACCTGCAAAAAGTTTATCTCCAGATTCTTTAGAAACCGCTTTCGATTCTCCTGTAACAAAGCTATAATCAACACGAGCGCTCCCATTAATTAAAATGCAATCTACTGGGATTAATTCTTCATGTCGTATTAATAATCTATCACCTTTCTCTATATCATAAACTTGAATGGATTCTTCTTTTCCATTAGATAATAACTTTGTAATTCCAATGGGAAAATATGATTTGTAGTCACGTTCAAATGATAAAAATGAATATGTTTTTTGCTGAAAAAACTTTCCTAATAATAAAAAGAAAATGAGGCCTGTTAAGCTGTCAAAAAAACCAGATCCATAATCAAAAATAATTTCAATAGTACTTCTTATAAAAAGCACTAAAATCCCTAGAGCAATGGGAACATCAATATTTAAAATTTTAGATACAAGACCTTTGTAAGCAGAAATAAAATATTCTTGGGCAGAATAGAAAACCACAGGAATAGAGAAGGTAAACATAAGCCATCTAAATAGTGGCTTGTATTGGTCTAACCAAAATTCATTCACTTGAAAATATTCAGGAAATGATAAAAACATCACATTACCAAAAGCAAAACCAGCAAAACCTAATTTGTAAATTAAAGAACGGTCAATATTTTTTCTATTAGTACTATAATCATCTAAACTTATAAAAGGCTCATAACCTATACTATTTAATAAAATGACTAAATCTTTTAAGGAAAGTGTTTCAGAATTAAAGGTGATTCTAACATTTTTTTTTCCAAAATTCACCATAGACGAACTAATTGAAGAATGAATTTTGTTTAAATTTTCTAAAACCCAAATACAAGAACTGCAATGAATATGAGGAATATATAAGGTGATTATTTGTGTTTTACCATCATTAAATTCAAGCAGTTTTTCAATAATTTTCTCATTGCCTAAAAAATTATACTTCCCCTCAATTTCTTTTGGAGTTGCTCCAGGTGCTTGCTGCAAATCATAATAGCAGGTTAAATCATTTGCCGAGAAAATTTCATAAACTGTTTTACAGCCATTGCAACAAAAACTTTTGTTATCAAATGTAAATTCAGAATCTTTAGTATCTAAACCACAGTGGAAACATGTGTGATGCTCCATAAAAAATTATTTACTCATTTTTGTGTACCTAAATGCAAATATTTCAAATATAATAAAAATGAAATATGATAATTATCATATTCTTAAAATATGATAATTGTTAGGTTTTATATAATTTTGCACTAATTCATCTTTATTATGGGCAAGTGTGAACACTGTATTATAAAACAATTTAATTCTTTAAAAACGTTAAGTCAAGAAGAATTAGTTAGAATTTCAGGTTGTAAAACGTCAAGAATTGTTAAAAAAGGAGATGTAATTTTTGAAGAAGGAGATATACTTAAGGGCATTTATTGCGTAAGAGACGGTATTTGTAAGCTTACTAAGTTAAGCTCTAATGGGAAAGATCAAATTATAAAATTGGTTGTTAAGGGAGAATTAATAGGTCAGAGGTCATTAGTGAGCGATGAGAGCGTTAATCTTAGTGCTATTGCTTTAAATGATATGGAATTGTGTTTTATTCCAAAAACTGAAATCATGAAGGATCTTCATAATAATACAGATTTTACCTTCGATATATTAAAAGTAATGGCGATGGATTTAAAAGAAGCTGACGACATTATTGTTAATATGGCGCAAAAATCTGTTAGGCAGCGTTTAGCAGAAACCTTAATTTATATAAATAATAGTTTTGGGACTAAACCAGATGGAACCTTAAGTGTTTTATTGTCCCGAGAAGATTTTGCCAATATTATTGGTACGGCAACAGAATCTACTATAAGAGTGTTATCTCAATTTAAGAAGGAAAAATTGATTACTACAATTGGGAAACAGATAAAAATAATAGATTTAGAAGGTTTAATTCGTGTAGAATAATCTATTATATAATTTCTTTTTTTTAGTATAAGTAAATCCAATAACTACAGAAACGTTTTTAGTTTAAATTGTATTATTTTTATGCAGCTATGACAAAAAACACTTTCAAAAAAAAGGGCTTTGTTTTTAAAACCTATAAGGCTCCTAATCTTTCTCCATTTGATAAACTCTTTGATGTCTTTAAGGAGTTAATTACTCATACTTCTGGCGACTTTGATGAAGCTATTGATTGGTTAAGAGAATTAGATAAGGAATACAAGTTAACCACACCTGAGTATACGATTGATGATTTTATAGAAGATTTAAAAAAGAAGGGATATATAAGAGAGGAAATAGAACCTGATGGTCCAGGAGGAATGGCAATAACAGCGAAAACAGAAAAGGCTATTCGCCAGCAGGCTTTAGATCAAATTTTTGGAAAATTAAAGCGCAGCGGACAAGGTAACCATAAAAGCAAACATGCTGGAATAGGCGATGAGCATACGGGGGATTTTAGAAATTATCAATTTGGAGATGCTTTAGATAAAGTTTCTGTAACAGAAAGTTTGAGAAATGCGCAAGTAAATCACGGTATAGGTGATTTTAAATTAACGGAAGATGATTTGGTTGTTGAAGAAACCTTGCACAAATCTCAAATGAGTACGGTACTTATGATTGATATTAGCCATAGTATGATTTTGTATGGTGAAGATCGTATAACACCAGCCAAAAAAGTAGCCATGGCTCTGGCTGAACTTATTACCACACGTTATCCAAAAGACACCTTAGATATTATTGTTTTTGGTAATGACGCTTGGCAAATTGAAATTAAAGATTTACCATATTTAAAAGTAGGCCCTTACCACACCAATACCGTTGCAGGTTTGCAATTAGCAATGGATTTGCTTAGAAGAAAGCGAAATACCAACAAACAAATTTTTATGATAACCGATGGTAAACCAAGTTGTTTGAGATTATCAAATGGTGAATATTTTAAAGATAGTGTTGGTTTAAACCCTACCATAACAAATAAGTGCTATATGATGGCACAGCAAGCAAGACGATTACATATTCCAATTACGACATTTATGATTGCGCAAGATACGTATCTCATGCAATTTATAAGAGAGTTTACCTATGCAAATCAAGGTAAAGCCTTTTATACAGGATTGAAAGGATTAGGAGAAATGATTTTTGAAGATTACGAAACCAATAGAAAAAAACGAATTAGAGGATAAAAAATGAACATAGAAAATATAAATACCTTAGGTGAATTAAAAAAAGCAGGTTATAAAAGTAAATCTATAAAGGATGAATTAAGAGATAATTTAATTCAAAAAATAAAGAATGATGATAGGACGTTTGAAGGTGTTCATGGGTATGAAAACACGGTAGTACCTGAATTAGAGCGTGCTATTTTATCACGCCACAACATTAATTTGTTAGGTTTACGAGGGCAGGCCAAAACCCGTTTAGCGCGATTAATGCTCAATTTACTTGATGAATATATCCCAGTTGTTGAAGGTTCAGAAGTAAATGATGACCCCTTACAGCCAATTTCACGTTTCGCAATAGAATTAATAAAGGAAAAGGGTGATGACACACCTATTTCTTGGTTACACAGAAGTGAACGATTTGCTGAAAAATTGGCAACACCAGATGTCACCGTAGCGGATATTATTGGAGATGTTGACCCAATAAAGGCTGCCAATTTAAAATTGAGTTATGCCGATGATCGTGTGATACATTACGGAATGATTCCAAGAGCGAACCGATGTATTTTTGTGATAAACGAGTTACCAGATTTACAAGCAAGAATTCAGGTAGCTTTATTTAATATTTTGCAAGAAGGCGATATTCAAATACGAGGTTTTAAAGTAAGATTGCCATTAGATATACAGTTTCTGTTTACTGCTAATCCAGAAGATTACACTAATAGAGGAAGTATAGTGACGCCTTTAAAAGATAGAATAGGTTCGCAAATATTAACGCACTATCCAGCGGATATAGAAACAGCTCGATTAATTACTGAACAAGAGGCAAAAATAGTTGAAAGTCAAAAGAACATGGTAAAGGTTCCAGATTTAGCTCGAGATTTATTAGAGCAAATTGTTTTTGAAGCTCGTGAGAGTGATTTTATTGATGCAAAAAGCGGTGTAAGTGCTCGATTGAGTATTACAGCTTTAGAAAATTTAATAAGTACAGCAGAACGTAGAGCTATAAAAGGAGGAGATAAGAATACGATGGTTCGATTAAGTGATTTTGTAGGTATTATTCCTTCTATTGTAGGTAAGGTTGAATTAGTATACGAAGGGGAACAAGAAGGTGCAGCAGTGGTTGCTTATAGCTTGATTGGGGAAGCTGTTAAGAGTTTATTCGAAGAATTTTTTCCAAAAATAGAAAAGTTAAAAGCACAAGACCAAGAATCACCGTATGACGATGTGATATCATGGTTTTTTAATCAAAAAGAAGGCTTTGAATTATTAGATGATTTAAGAGAAAAAGAATATAAAAATTTATTAGAGGCTATTTCACCTTTAGATGATTTATTGGGTGAATACCAGCCTAAATTAACAAAAGAAGATAGTTATTTTGTGAAAGAATTTGTGCTTTGGGCGTTAGTAGAGTTTAAGCAATTAAGTAAATTCCGTTTTACAGAAGGCACGCAATTTAAAGACCCTTATGGAAGTTTTATAAGTGGTATTTAGTGTATTTCTCCAATTTTCATATTGATGATTTAAGGTGGTTTAATTTTGAATTATATATTTTAAACTACCTATTTTTTTTATTCTTATAAAAATATTTTTTGTTTTCATACATACAGCATTTTCAGACTTTTTTTTCCTTTTTTTATGTATATTAACGAAAAATCACCTTTTTTTAGACGATTTTTAATTAAAACCACGAAAAACGTGATAGAATTTTTTTAAATATGAATAATAAAAATCTCACAAATAAGAGCACTGTCATGCTCTTGTCTTTTGATATTGATAATACCTTAATTGATTTTCACACCTTAAAAAGTAACTTTGGTAAAGTTTGGAATACTTACAAGACTGAAACAGATGTTTTATTAACGTATAATACGGGTAGATTAATTGATGATGTTCTTAACTTAATAAAAAAAGGAGTTTTACCAGAACCCGATTATATAATCGCTGGAGTTGGTACCCTTATTTATGACCATAATAAAAAATGTGTAGTTAAAGAATTTAATCAGGTTTTGGATGACGGTTGGGATTTAGCTGCTGTTGAAGACATTATTCAAGGGATAAACCATCCTATTAGCGAGCAACCTGCAAGGTTTCAACATTCATATAAACGAAGCTACTTTTTTCATGATGCTAGTGAAGAGTTAATAACTAGTATTGAGCAGGAGTTTGCAAATGCAAATATGTATATTAATGTGGTGTATTCTGGAGAGAAATTTTTAGACATTCTTCCAAAATGGGCCAATAAAGGTAATGCATTACAGTGGTTGTTAAAAAAGCTCGATTTAAAATCAAATAATGTTTTAGTAGCTGGAGATAGTGGTAATGATTCTGCAATGTTTAATATTAAAGGTATTAGGGGTATTGTAGTTGCCAATGCGCATAGAGAACTCTATAAGTTTACGAAGCATAGAGAAGTTTATCATTCTGAAGATGAAAATGGTGATGGTATTATTGAAGGACTCATATATTATGGAATACTACCAGAGGAAGCTAAAATATGCAATGATGATAATCATACCGACGATTATATTATTCAGCAAGAATTAAATATTATAGCCGAAGAAGATGATAATGAAAAACTAGCATTAATTCGTGAAGGTTATGATAAAGCAATTATAGCTCTCAAAAAGAATATTACGCCTTTAGGTTTTTCAGCTTGTTCTATAAAAGATAATGTGCCTAATGGTACCGACGAAAATTATCATAGCGTTTGGGCAAGAGATGGCGCCATAACCTTAATAGGTTCTTTGCCGCTAATTCATGATGAAGAAATTCATAAATGCCAGCGACAAACATTAATTACATTATTTGAACATATTTCTCGTAACGGCCAAATTCCATCTAACGTAAGATTAAAAGATAATGTGGCCGACTATTCAGGCGTTGGAGGTATTTGTTCTATTGATAGTGGTATTTGGGTCGTTATAGCTTTTTATGAATATGTTAATATTACAAACGATATAAGTTTTCTTCGTAAATACATATCAGCAATAAAGGAAACTATGCGTTGGTTAGGGGCGCACGATAGTAATAATGATGCTTTATTGGAAATTCCTGAAGCAGGTGATTGGACAGATTTGTTCGGAGGAAGTTATAATATACTGTATGATGAAATTCTGTGGTACAGAGCGAATGTGTGTTATGGTCGTATGTTAGAAATGCTAGGTAATTATGAAGAAGCTGGAGAATATATTCGATGGTCTCAAGTTATAAAAAAGGAAATTTTACAAAATTTTTGGCCATCAACACAACAAAAACTATTTCAATCAGTATCGTTTGCTGAACGTCAATTTACTCTAGGAGACACTTCCTACTTAATAGCTCAAACGACCCCATTTGATTTTAGTTGGCGTTGTGATGTGTTTGGAAATGTGTTAGCATTTTTACATGGAACCATAGATGCAGAAAAAGCGCATCAAACATTTAAATTTATGTTAGGTGTTGGTGTTAATGATCCGTATCCGGTAACGAATGTTTATCCTGTTGTAACTCCAGGAGACCCAGACTGGAAACCTTATTATACTGTAAACTTATTGAATTTACCCAATCATTATCACAATGGTGGTATATGGCCATTTGTAGGCGGTTTTTGGGTGAAATTTGTTAATAAGCTAGGTCTTAGAGATGTTGCTATTTCAGAGTTACACAAACTAGCTTTAATAAATAAAGAAGGTTTAACAGAAGAATGGGAGTTTACCGAATGGGCTCATGGTACCACAGGTAAAGCTATGGGGAAAGCCTATCAGGCATGGTCGGCTGCGCAGTACATTTCTGCATGTCATGATTTAAAAATAATTAATAACTAAAATATAAATATTATGAAATCGATTTTAATGATCTCTTTACACGGATATGTTGGAGCTAATGCCGAACTAGGAAAACCAGATACAGGAGGGCAAGTCGTTTATGTTTTAGAACTAGCAGAGCGTTTTAGCAGATTAGGTAAACGCGTAGATTTAGTAACAAGACAGTTTGAAGATCAGCCGGAATATGATGTGGTAGATGAAAATTATAGTGTTTGGCGCATCCCTTTTGGAGGGAAAAAGTTTATCAGGAAAGAGGATATGCACGATCATTTAAAAAAGTTCGTTACTAATTGTTTAGCAGCAATAAAAAAAGAACGTAAAAAATATGATATTGTCTATTCACACTACTGGGATGCTGGTTGGGCAGGACAAAAAATAGCAGAAGAATTAGGTATTTCCCATGTGCATACGCCTCACTCTTTAGGATGGTGGAAACAGCATACGATGGCAAGTGACATGGATGAAAAAGAAATGGAAAAAACCTACCGTTTTAAAGAGCGTATTAGAAAAGAATATTTTGTTTTTCAAATGTGTAATTATGTAATTGCAACCACATTACCGCAGGTAGATTTACTTACAAAGCAATACGACGTATTACCTAAAAACTGTGGTATGATACCACCAGGAATTAATGAAAATCGTTTTTATCCTGTACCGTCAAAAGAAAATGATAAAATTAGAGCTAAATATGATATCCATCCTACAGATATTTTAGCTCTTGGTCGAATGGCACACAATAAGGGTTACGACTTGCTTTTAAAAGCATTACCAACAGTTTTCGAACTTTGTCCAGAGGCAAGATTAGTTGCGGCCATTGGAGGCGATCAATCTAAGCAAGACGATAAAGGTGTAGCAGGTTTAAAAAAACTGGCAGAAGAATTAGGTGTTTCAGATAAAATTACTTGGAAAAATTATGTCGCTGATGAAGATTTAGCAAATGTATATAGAGCGGCTAATATTTTTGCAATGCCTTCAAGATATGAACCTTTTGGTATGGTAGCTATAGAAGCAATGGCGTGTGGAACTCCAAGTGTTGTAACAGTCCATGGTGGTTTGTATGATTTAATTGATTTTGGAAATCAAGCTTTATTTGCCGATCCACATCGCCCGTTAGAATTTGGAGCCATGATGGCCATGCCACTTTTATATCCCAAATTAAGAAACGAATTATCTGTTGAAGGCGCACGTTTCGCAAGACGTAACTTTGGTTGGACCGGTATCGCAAAACGTATGATTGCAGTGTTTAATAGTTCGATTAACCAACGTTCTATGGAATCAAATATTTATACACATTAGGGTATAAATCTATTTATATTTTAGTTGAATTAACATAAAAATCGCGATCAATTTTAAAATCTGTTTTACTAGATTCTAAGGACATCGTTTTCCATTCAGCGGTTGGGAATAACCATTGTTCTTTATTGTTAATTGTAACTTGAATTGGCATATCAAAGTTGTCTACAATTTGAGTCCAACGGTATTTAAGTTCTTTGTTTTCTATGGTATATTCTAAAGTTGGAACCTCTGTTGTACTTAAATATTGATTAAAAAACGCTGTTAAATCAATGCCTGATTGCTCGCTAATATAATTTTCAACTTGTTTTGTTGAGACCGTTTGATGGTAAAAGGTTGTGTTTAAACCACGCAAAATATGTCGCCATTTTTCATCATCTTCAATAAGTTGTCTTAAGGTATGAAGCATATTTCCACCTTTTGAATACATGTCGCCTGAGCCTTCTTTATTAACGTTATAGAAACCAATAATAGGTCTGTCGTTTCGTATGCTTCTTCTTGTGCCGATTACATATTCAGCGCCCGCTTCTTTTCCATAATAATATTCTACAAATAAACTTTCAGAGTAATTGGTAAAACTCTCATGTATCCACATATCTGCAATATCTTTATAGGTAATATTATTGGCAAACCATTCATGACCAGATTCATGAATAATAATAAAGTCGAATTTCAATCCCCAACCAGTTCCAGATACATCATTACCCAAATAGCCTTTTTTATATTGATTTCCGTAGGTAACAGAACTTTGGTGTTCCATCCCTAAATAGGGGACTTCTACCAATTTATATCCATCTTTATAAAATGGATATTGTCCAAACCAATATTCAAACGCTTTCATCATTTTAGGAGCATCCTTAAAGTGTTCTTGTGCTTTTTCAAGGTTATCTCTTAATACATAATAATGCATATCAAGGTTTCCTGCCATACCATCATATACTTCCGAAAATTTCACATAATCACCAATATTAACATTCACCCCATAATTATTTATAGGGCTATTAACAAACCAACTGTAAGTTTTCGTGTCTCCAAATTGTTCTATAGATCGTAATCTTCCGTTTGATACATCAATTAAATCTTTAGGTACATTAACGCTAATGAGCATACTGTCTACTTCATCATACATATGGTCTTTACAAGGCCACCAAACACTGGCGCCTAATCCTTGACACGAAGTAGCAATAAAATCATTTCCATTATTGTCTTTTTTCCAAGAAAAACCACCGTCCCAAGGGGCGTTAACGGCTTCTTTTGGGTTACCTTCATAAAATATTTCAATGCTCTTGAGGTTCCCTACATTTTGAATACTGTTTAGTTTTATAAAATGAGCGTTTCCCTCTTTTAATACCTGTAATTGTTCTCCATCTTGAATCGCTTTAGTAATTTTTAAAGGCGGTTGAAGATCTATTTGTAAGTCTTTTTGTAAATCGATAACTTTATATTGAATAACATTACTTCCAGAGATGAATTTTTTATATGGTTCAACTTTAATATTTAAATGATAATAGGTTAAATCCCACCAGGCACGTTCAGGTGTAATAGTTCCTCGTAATGTATCTTGTCTGGTAAAATTATGTTTCTCTTTTAATAAATCTTGAGCCTGTATCAATATATTCCCAAATAATATAAAGAAAAGTAGGGTTAAAATCTGTTTTTGCATTATAAAAAAATTTAGTTTCTAATAACATCGTTCGGAAAAACTACAAGACTTTCATAACCATTTTTTCCAACGGCAGCAATTCCAAAGAAATAATTATCAATAACAATACCTCGAAGTGTGAATTCTGAAATATCGCCAACATAACGGCTATTATCCCAAGTTGGTGAGGTAGTATCTCTCCAGTAAATTTTATATCCTATAGCACCATCGACTTTATCCCATTTAAATTTTGCTGAAGCTTCTACGATACCGCCAATAGCAACATTTTTTGGTGCGGGAGGTGCCCAAGCTAAGCTTGCTAAGTTAATCGCATTCACGGCGGTTAGTTTTTTTGCGTAGCCAAAATTTACATGTTCTATAACATCGCCGTATTTAATACCGTTTTCTTCTCTAATATTTTGATGTTGTTGTGTGTAGTTTTCGTGAGCTTCCATGATGCGAATGCCAGCAAATCCTAAATCATTAAAAGGACGATGATGGCCGCCACGACCAAAACGATCTAGTCTATACACCATTATAGGGTTCATTTCGGGCATGTACGTTTTAACGTTTTTATGAACATAACGAGCTAACTGACGGGAAATACCATCTACTTCGCCACCATAAAACCGACGCATTTGGCGCTCACGTTCTGTTTCAGTTGGAGGCACGGGCTCGGAAAAAATTCTAAAAGCTCTATTATCAATAACGCCATCAATACCTTTTATGTTTCCAATCATATCGTTGTTAAGAATACCGATAATGTCCCAGTTCTGTTCCTTAGCGTATTTAGCTAAATCATCACCCCCGAAAAGACCTTGTTCTTCTCCCGAGAGTCCAACATAAATGATACTATTTTCAAAACTATATTTCGATAATACTCTGGCGGCTTCAATAGTTCCGGCTATACCAGATGCATTGTCGTTAGCGCCTGGTGCAGGTGTTATGAAATCCATGGTGTCGCTAGCTCGAGAATCGATATCACCGCTCATAATAATAAAACGATTAGGATATTTTGTGCCTTTTTGAATGGCAACGACGTTAACTACCCATGCATCATGCGGAACACGACGATTACCCTCTTTAGTGACAAAATCTTTCTGATAAAAAACATTTAAGCAATTATTGCAGTCTTTTGAGATGTCCTCAAATTCAGATTTAATCCAGCGTCTTGCAGCTCCGATGCCTATTGAATTTGAAATGGTATCGCTAAAGGTATTTCTCGTTCCAAAATTGACCAGTGTTTGAATATCTTTTTCAATTCTTTCTGCCGAAACATTATCTATAATATCGTAGAGTTGCGTGCCCGATTGGGCTAAAACGAGTTGGGTCGAAATGAAGAGAGATAGTAGGACAATTTTTTTCATATTTTTTTACTAAAATAATAAAAAAACGTCTCTAAAATAAATTAGAGACGCCTTTAGATTTCAATTAGTCATTTGTAATTAAAAACAGTATTTGTTTTCTACTTTTACTTTTTCGGCAATATCTCTCCGTAAATCAACAATATCAGGATAATTTACATATTTTGTAAATCGTTTTAATCCCATTAACAGCATACGTTGTTCGTCGCCTTCTGCGAATGAAATAATACTTTCTTTACCATTTTTTTCAACAATTGATACGGCGTTGTATAAATATAATTTAGCCATCGCTATTTGAACTTTTTGAACCTCTTCACCAAAACGTTTTGCATTTTTCTCCGTTCTTAAAATTGCAGATTCTGCCATATATATTTCAATCAAAATGTCAGAAGCCGCAATTAATAATTGTTGATGGCTATCTAAATCTGGTCCAAATTTTTGAACTGCCGCCCCCGCAACCATTAAAAATATCTTTTTAAGTTTTGCTATCATGTCTTTTTCCTCTGAAAACAACTCAGAATAGTCAGGTGTTTCGAAGGATGGAATTCCCATTAGTTCGTTAGCTACCGCAGTGGCCGGGCCTAATAAATCGACATGACCTTTCATAGCTTTTTTAACTAACATGCCAACTGAGAGCATTCTGTTTATTTCATTGGTGCCTTCATAAATTCTGGCGATTCTAGCATCTCTCCAGGCAGCTTCCATTGGGGTGTCTTCTGAGAATCCCATACCACCAAAAATTTGAATACCTTCATCAGCACAGTTTTGAACATCTTCAGAAACGGCCACTTTTAAAATAGAACATTCTATAGCATATTCTTCAACGCCTTTTAGTTCGGCTTCCTGATGGGTGTTCCCCGCAGCAACACGAAGGGCTATACGGTCTTCAATGTCTTTTGCTGCTCTGTAACATGCAGATTCCCCGGCATAGGCGCTGGCAGACATTTCAGCCAGTTTGGCTTTTATAGCACCAAAATCAGCAATAGCTGTATTAAATTGTTTTCTTTCATTAGCATATTGCACAGCTATAGTAGTAATGCGTCTTTGTGAATCAAGGCAAGCAGCCGCTAATTTAATACGTCCAACGTTTAATGCATTCATAGCAATTTTGAACCCATTACCTCTTTCTGATAACATGTTTTCAACTGGAACAACGGTGTCAGTAAAGAATACTTGACGTGTTGATGAGGAACGAATACCTAATTTATGTTCTTCTTCTCCTAAAGTAATCCCGTTTGGCTTGTTTTTATCATATTCTACAATAAAACCAGTAATGTTTTTGTCATTTTCAATGCGGGCAAATACGATCATTAATTTGCAAAAACCTGCGTTAGAGATCCACATTTTTTGACCGTTTATTTTATAGCTTTTCCCATCTTCAGATAAGGTAGCAGTTGTTTTGCCTGAATTGGCATCACTTCCTGCTCCGGGTTCTGTTAAACAATAGGCCCCAAACCATTCACCAGTAGCCAGTTTTGGAATATATTTTTGTTTTTGTTCTTCAGTCCCGTATAATATTATCGGCAATGTGCCAATGCCAGTATGAGCACCAAAGGCCGTACTAAAAGAACCTGTTCCGCTAGAGATGTAGTCGCAGGTTAATAATGTTGAAACAAAACCCATACCCAAACCTCCATAAGATTCAGGAACTGCCACACTTAAAAACCCAAGATCACCCGCTTTTTTCATACATGCTTCAGTAAATGCATAATCTTTGGCTTCAAATCGCGTTTTATAAGGTATAATCTCACGGTCGTTAAATTCCATAACCGCATCTTTCATCATCTTTTGTTCTTCTGAAAAATCTTCAGGTGTAAAAATGTCTTCACAGTTGGTTTCTTTAATAAGGAATTGGCCACCTCTTAATAATTCTTTTTCTTTAGTTTCCATAGTTTCTTAATTTTAATTTAAAAACTCAAATATGGCACATGCACCTTGTCCGGTTCCTACACACATAGTAACAGCACCATATTTGTTTTTCATATTTTGTTTACGCATTTCATCAAATAACTGCACCGATAATTTTGCTCCTGTGCAACCAAGTGGATGCCCTAAAGCAATGGCGCCTCCGTTTACATTTACGATATCTGAATTCAATCCTAATTCTCTTATCACAGCGAGTGATTGAGAGGCGAAGGCTTCATTTAATTCTATGAGTGATAAATCAGATTGTTTTAAACCGGCTAGTTTTAATGCTTTCGGAATCGCTTTTACTGGGCCAATACCCATGATTCTTGGTTCTACACCAGCTGCAGCATAATTTACTAACCTTGCAATTGGCTCCAGATTTAATTCTTTAACCATATCTTCGCTCATGACCATTACAAATGCAGCACCATCACTCATTTGCGAAGAATTTCCAGCGGTTACACTTCCGTTAGCTGCAAATACTGGACGTAATTTGGATAAGGCTTCAATATTGGTTCCAGCACGAGGGCCTTCGTCTTTAGTAACGGTATATTTTTTGATTGCTTTTTTTCCATTTTCATCAATGTATGTTTGTTCTACATTAATAGGTACAATTTGATCTTGAAAACGATTTTCAGCTTGAGCTTTTAATGCTTTCATATGCGAATTAAAAGCAAATTCATCTTGATCTTCTCGAGATACTTTAAATTGGTTGGCAACTGCTTCAGCGGTATTTCCCATGCCCCAGTAATAGTCTTCATGACCAGATTTTACTGTGTTGTAATTTAATTCTGGTTTAAAGCCTGTCATAGGAACAGAACTCATACTTTCTGCACCACCAGCAATAATGCAATCAGCCATACCCGATTGAATTTTAGCTGTTGCAATAGCAATGGTTTCAACGCCTGAAGAACAAAAACGGTTAACCGTAACACCAGGAACATCCACACTATTTAATCCTATTAAAGAAATAAATCGGGCCATATTAAGTCCTTGAGCGCCTTCAGGCATTGCGTTACCAACGATGACGTCATCTATACGAGTGACATCTAAATTTGGTAATTCTTTCATCATGTATTGGATGGTTTCGGCACCTAATTCGTCAGCCCTTTTAAAACGGAAGACTCCTTTTGGAGCTTTTCCAACGGCTGTTCTGTATGCTTTTACAATATATGCTTGTTTCATTGTCTTAATTTCTTAAAGGTTTTCCTGTTTTCAACATGTGTTGAATACGTTCTAAGGTTTTGCGTTCTGTACATAAACTCAAAAAGGCCTCGCGTTCTAGATCTAATAAATACTGCTCACTAACTAGAGTTGGTTCAGATAGATCTCCACCTGCCATAACGTAGGCTAATTTATTAGCAATTTTATGGTCATGTTCACTGATGTATTTGCTGGCTTCCATGGAATCAGTACCTACTAAAAACATTCCTAGAGCCTGTTTGCCAAGAACTTTGATGTCTGTTCTTTTTACAGGTTGCGTATAGCCTTGTTCAGCCAATAATTTGGCATATGCTTTTGCTGTTGCAATCTGTCTATCTTTGTTTACAACGACAATATCTTTCCCTTTCTGCAGAATTCCATAATCAAAGGCTTCATAAGCAGACGTCGCTACTTTAGCCATCCCAATGGTTAAGAAATATTCTTGAAGTACATTCAATTCAACATCGTTTTTCTTAAAAGTGTCAGACGCTCTTAAAGCCATTTCTTTAGAACCACCACCACCTGGAATCACACCGACTCCAAATTCAACTAATCCAATATAAGTTTCAGCAGCCGCAACTACTTTATCGGCATGCATTGATAATTCGCAACCGCCACCTAGCGCCATTCCATGAGGAGCTGAAATAGTCGGGATAGATGAATAACGCATACGCATCATGGTATCTTGAAAGTATTTGATAGCCATATTAAGTTCATCATATTCTTGTTCAACAGCCATCATAAATATCATACCTATATTGGCTCCAACAGAAAAGTTTGCCGATTGATTACCAATAACTAATCCTGCAAAGTCTTTTTCAACCAAATCAATGGCTTTGTTTAATCCTGCAAGAACATCGCCGCCAATGGTGTTCATTTTCGATTGGAATTCGCAGTTTAAAATACCATCACCTAAATCTTCTATAACAACACCCGAATTTTTAAAGACTTCGTTAGATTGTCTAATATTATCTAAAATGATAAAAGCGTCTTGTCCTGGAACTTTTTCCATTGACTTCTTAGGGATGTCATAATAAAATGTAGCACCATCTTTAACAGTGTAAAAAGAGGTTTTTCCAGATGCAATCATATCGGTAACCCAAGCTGCTGGTTTTTTGCCTTCAGCTTTCATGAGTTCAATCCCTTTTTCAATACCAATAGCATCCCATATTTGAAACGGACCATGTTCCCAACCAAATCCAGCTTTCATGGCATCATCTATTTTGTATAGTTCATCTGAAATTTCTGGAATTCTGTTAGATACATACTCGAACATAGCAGCAAAATTCTTTCTGTAAAAATCACCCGCTTTATCTTTTCCTGATGTTAAAATTTTGAAACGGTCTATAACTTTATCAACTGTTTTAGTAAGCTCTAGCGTGGCAAACTTTGTCGATTTTTTATCGCGATATTCTAAGGTGTTTAAATCGAGAGCTTTAATGTCCTTACCTTCTTTTTTATAAAAACCTTGGCCCGTTTTACTTCCTAACCATTTATTTTCCATCATGGTATTGATGAAGTCAGGTAACTTGAACAGTTCGTGTGCTTCATCATCAGGACAATTGTCATAAATACCATTAGCAACATGAACTAAGGTGTCAAGACCCACAACATCAACCGTTCTAAAGGTTGCTGATTTTGGGCGACCAATGACTGGTCCTGTTAATTTATCAACTTCTTCAACGGTTAAACCTAATTCTTTTACTTGGTGAAATAGGCTTTGAATTCCGAAGATGCCAATTCTATTACCAATAAAGGCTGGTGTGTCTTTGGCAATAACCGATGTTTTTCCAAGGAATTGCTCACCATATCCATTTAAGAATTCTAGGACAGACGCATCTGTTTTTGGGCCAGGAATAATTTCAAATAGTCTTAAATAGCGGGCTGGATTAAAAAAGTGGGTTCCGCAAAAATGTTTTTGAAAATCTTCACTGCGTCCTTCACTCATAAAATAAATGGGGATTCCAGAAGTATTTGAAGTTATTAATGTTCCTGGAGTTCTGTGTTTTTCCAGTTTTTCAAACACTTGTTTTTTAATATCAAGTCGCTCTACAACCACTTCCATAATCCAATCTACATCCTTGACCTTAGCAATATCATCATCTAAATTTCCAGTGGTAATTCTACTTTTAAAACTTTGATGATAAATAGGAGAGGGTTTAGATTTTAAAGATGCCGTTAACGAATCATTAACGATTCTATTTCTTACGGCTTTGTCTTTTAGCGTTAATTTTTTGGCTTTTTCAGTGTCATTTAATTCTCTGGGAACTATGTCTAATAGTAAGACTTCAACACCAATATTGGCAAAATGACATGCAATACCACTTCCCATAATTCCAGAACCAATGACTGCAATTTTTTTAATTCTACGTTTACTCATTTTTGATAACCTAATTATTTAGCTTGCTTGTAAATTTTCTTATTTAATACCATTTCATTTATTAGTTCTGCAACTTCATAGAAATGATTTAATTTTTCTTCAGAAATATTATTTCTAATAGCGTTATTAAAACCAAGAACTTTTTCTTTTGAATAGGCTCTTTTTTCTCTTCCAAAATCTGTTAGATAGATAAGTACACTTCTCCCATCGTCCGGATTTGGACGCCTTTCAATTAAGCCTCTTTTTTCCATAGTTTTCAATATTCTTGACAAACTAGTTGCTTCAATGCCCATTTTTGGGCCTAAAGCGGTTGAAGGTGTTCCTTTTTCTTGATCGATACTTAACAACGTTAGCCCAGTGGCCATAGTGCTCTCAAATTTTAGAGCTTCTTCGTTATACATTTTAGAAACTGTTAACCATGTGGTTCTCAGTACATAGTCAATTGTTTTGTCTTTCATGGTTGGAGATTTCAAAATCAAATATACATAAAATTTATTATGCATGCATAATAAAATTGTATTTTTAAAAAATTATTAAACAAAAAAATGCCTCCAAAAAGAAGGCGTAAGAATTAACTAAGAGTGATTTATAAAAATTTATCCTAATTTTCCGTTGACTGGAGCAATAACCGCACCTATAATTGTCGTCATTATGATGGATATAGCAATGTCTAATCCTACTGTTTGAAAACCTACTTCAGTTGTCATTGCCAGATTGAAGAAATTAAAAATCAAGCCCATGAATAGACCTATTGTAGCGCCAGCTTTTGCCCCTGTGACTATCGTACTAATATGAGCCCATTTAGTAAAAATGTAAGCTACAAACAATCCAAAAGTAATACATCCAAGAAAAATCATAATCATGGCATTAGGACTGTCATCAGGCTGTGGAAAAAAATCTTTAAAGAGAATGCCGTAGAATAGCCACCCTAAAAAGAAATCGACAATACCACCTGTAATACCAGAAACTAAAAAATTTTTTGTTTTCATGTGAATAATTTTAATTGGTTAGTGATAGTAAATATATTAAAAAGCTAAAATTAATATAATTTATTAACTATATAATTATTAAAAAATAAAAAAAAAGTTAATAAATTAAGAATAATTAAAATCAATACAACAATGAAAGGGGCATTTAAGAACGATATATTTTTTCTATTAAGTCTTTATATTTTTCCTTAATAATTTTTCGTTTCATTTTCATCGTAGGTGTGAGGTGGCCAGCATCAATAGACCAAATATCAGATGTGAGTTCAAACTTTTTAACCTGTTCCCAATTTCCAAACTTCTTATTTGCTTTGTTAATTTCTTTTTGAATTCGATCTTTAAGAATTTGAGAAGATGCTATAGAGTGCTTATCAGGTTTAATATTTTTTCCTTTTCTTTCTATCCAATGTTTTATAAAATCAAAATCAGGTTGTATTAGAGCAGCTGGCATTTTTTCACCTTCGCCGATTACCATGACTTGCTCAATAAAATGGGATTGCTTTAATACATTTTCAATAAGCGCCGGCGCTACATATTTACCACCAGAGGTCTTAAACATCTCTTTTTTTCTATCCGTAATTTTTAAAAAGCCGTCAGCGCTTATTTCACCTATATCTCCAGTGTGAAAATAAGCACCAGTCATAACCTCTGCAGTTTTTTTAGGATCTTTATAGTAACCAAGCATAACATTGGGACCTTTTACTAATATTTCTCCGTCTTCAGCTATTTTTACCTCTACATTATCAATTATTTTTCCAACAGTTCCAATTCTAAAGCCACTATTTCGCATATCGTTAACCGCTATTACTGGCGATGTTTCGGTTAAACCATAACCTTCCATAATTGGCATACCGGCGGCCGCAAAAGTACGTGTTAACCTAGGTTGAAGAGCTGCACTACCAGAAACCATTAAATCTAAATTACCTCCAAGACCTTCTTTCCATTTACTAAAAATTAATTTTCTAGCTAATTTTAATTGTAACTCATACCATAAACCGTTTTTGCCATAAGGTTCATATTTTAAACCTAAATCTATAGCCCAGAAAAAAAGTGCTTTTTTTATACCTATTAATTCTGCACCTTTATTAACTATTTTATCATATACTTTTTCATATAATCTAGGAACAGCAGTCATTACATTAGGTTTCACTTCTTTTAAATTGTCACTCATTTTTTCAATAGATTCAGCAAAATGAATTTCAACACCACAATATTGATATAGATATAAAATCATACGTTCAAAAACATGGCAAATGGGCAAGAAACTCAGCGCTTTAGATTTTCCATATTCAAACGGCACACGTTTTTCACTATCTAATACATTCGATATTAAATTATTGTGCGATAGCATGACACCTTTTGGTTTTCCGGTGGTTCCAGAGGTATAAATTATGGTTGCTAAATCATGAGGTTTTACAGCTTCTTTTCTTGTATCTACCTCATTCTGGTTACTATCATCCTTACCTAATTCTAAAACCTCTTTCCAATTACGTTCTCCAGAAATGTCATCAAAAGTGTAAATGCCTTTAAGTTTTGTTTTCGATTTTATGGCATTTATTTTTTCCAAAACTTCAACATCAGATACGAAGCAGTAAATAGATTCAGAGTGATTCAAAATATATTCATAATCATCTTTAGAAATGGTAGGATAAATAGGGGCATTTTGTGCACCGATTTGTAAAACGCCAATATCTAAGATACTCCATTCTGTTCTATTAGTACTAGAGATAACAGCAATTTTATCATTTGGTTGAACCCCTAATCTAATTAAACCTCTGCTTATTGCATTAGCGTTATTGATATACTCTTGAGATGAAGTTGATATCCATTCACCATTATATTTGGTGATTAAAGATTTGTCTAAATTGTATTTGTCAAATTGATATTGAGGGATATCAAAGATTCTTGTAATCTCAGCCATGATGTTTAAAGTAGTTTAGTGTCTCGCAAAATAGCAAATAAAAAAGAATTTCCAAGAACAAGTTATAAAAAAGCTGGATATATAAATATTAAGATATTGTTATAATTGACGCGAATTAAACATGATATCAATAAATAAAAAGTTCCGTTTTATGATTTATGTCATTTAATAGATGTTTTATACTATCTAATTTTGTCGGCATCAAAGTTTTAAAAATTAAAAGATAATTATATGGAAACCTTAGAGTCGGTGAAAACAAGAGTTTATAAGTTCGGTAATAAATCTGCCGATGGAAATAGTAAGATGAAAAACCTTTTAGGAGGTAAAGGAGCTAATTTAGCTGAAATGAGTTTAATTGGAATACCAGTGCCTCCTGGCTTTACAATTACTACTGAAGTATGCACAGAATATAACCAACTTGGGCAAGAAACTGTTGTTTCAATGATTAAACAAGAGGTTGAAGATTCCATTTTAAATATTGAAAATATTATGGGTTCTCAATTTGGAAACAAAGAAAACCCACTATTAGTATCTGTTCGTTCTGGAGCACGTGTATCTATGCCAGGAATGATGGATACCGTATTAAATTTGGGTTTAAATGATGAAGTCGTTATTGGCTTAGCAGAAAAATCAGGAAACGAACGTTTTGCATGGGATTCATACAGGCGTTTTATACAAATGTATGGTGATGTTGTTTTAGGTATGAAACCAGAATCAAAAGAAGATATTGATCCTTTTGAAGAAATCATGGAAGCCTTAAAACACAAGCGTGAAATTGAATTAGATACAGACTTTACAATCCAAGATTTAAAAGATTTAGTTTATGATTTTAAAGAAGCAGTAAAAAAACGTACTGGACATGATTTTCCAACAAATCCATGGGATCAATTATGGGGAGCTGTTGTAGCAGTTTTTAATAGCTGGAATGGTGATAGAGCCATTTACTACAGAAACATGAATGGTTACCCAGAAGAGTGGGGGACAGCGGTAAATGTTCAAGCTATGGTTTATGGTAATATGGGTGAGAATTCTGGAACGGGAGTTTGTTTTACTCGTGATGCTGGTACTGGTGAAGATGTATTTAATGGAGAATATTTAATTAATGCTCAAGGAGAAGATGTTGTTGCAGGTGTTAGAACGCCTCAACAAATAACTAAATTAGGTTCTGAAAGATGGGCTCAATTAGCAAAAGTAGAAGAAGAAGATAGAGCTGAAAACTATCCGTCTCTAGAAGAATTAATGCCTTCTATTTATAAAGAATTAAATGAATATCAAGAAAGATTAGAATTGCATTATCGTGATATGCAAGATATGGAGTTTACTATGCAAGATGGTAAACTTTGGATTTTACAAACCAGAAATGGTAAACGGACTGGCTCCGCCATGGTTAAAATAGCTATGGATATGCTGAAAGACGGTTTACTTGACGAAAAAGAAGCGTTATTACGAGTTGAGCCTAATAAATTGGATGAATTGTTACACCCAGTTTTTGATCCAAAAGCACTTAAGCGTGCTCATGTGATTGCTCAAGGATTACCGGCATCTCCTGGCGCTGCAACTGGTCAAATAGTATTTTTTGCTGATGAAGCCAATAAGTATAAGTACACCATCTTAACTCGTATTGAAACATCTCCAGAAGATTTAGAAGGTATGAACATTGCTCGTGGTATTTTAACGGCTCGTGGTGGTATGACCTCTCATGCTGCTGTTGTTGCTAGAGGAATGGGAAAATGTTGTGTTTCGGGTGCAGGAGCATTAAAAATTAATTATAAAACAAGAACTCTTACAGTTGATGGGAAAGAATACCATGAAGGTGATTGGATTTCTTTAAACGGTTCTACTGGTAATATTATTGAAGGAAAAGTAGCAACAATTGAACCTGAATTAAGTGGTGAATTTGGTGAGCTTATGACTTTATCAGATAAATATGCAACCATGCAGGTTAGAACCAATGCTGATACACCAAAGGATGCAAGAGTAGCGCGTTCTTTTGGAGCTCAAGGAATTGGATTAACAAGAACTGAGCATATGTTTTTTGAAGTTGACCGTATTAAAGCCATGCGTGAAATGATTTTAGCGGATACTGTTAAAGGTAGAAAACATGCTTTAGAGTCTTTATTGCCAATGCAACGTGAAGATTTTGAAGGTATTTTTGAAGCAATGCAAGGGTTACCAGTAACTGTAAGATTATTAGATCCACCATTACATGAATTTGTACCTCACCAATTAATTCAACAAAAAGAATTAGCTGAAGACATGCATATTTCATTAGATGCTGTGAAAAGTAAAATTTCTGAATTGGAAGAATTTAACCCTATGCTCGGTCATAGAGGTTGTAGATTAGGAAATACATATCCTGAAATTACTGAAATGCAAGCAAGAGCTATTATTGAAGCTGCCTTAAATTTAAAAGCAAAAGGGATTGTTGCAAAGCCAGAAATTATGGTCCCATTAATAGGAACCGTTGCAGAATTTGAAATGCAAGAACAAATTATTAGAAGTACTGCACAAAAAGTGTTTGAAGAATATAACGATACTATTGAATTTTTAGTTGGTACTATGATTGAGATTCCTAGAGCAGCGCTAACAGCAGATTTAATTGCAAATAAAGCAGAGTTCTTCTCTTTTGGAACTAATGATTTAACTCAAATGACCTATGGTTATTCAAGAGATGATGCTGGTAAGTTTTTACCAGTATATATAGAAAAAGGTATCTTAAAGGTAGATCCCTTTGAAGTACTTGATCAAGAAGGCGTTGGTCAATTGGTTAAAATGGGTACAGAAAAAGGTAGAAGCACAAAACCAAATTTAAAAGTTGGTATATGTGGTGAACATGGTGGAGAACCAAGTTCTGTTGAATTCTGCTATAATACTGGAATGAACTATGTAAGTTGTTCTCCTTTTAGAGTTCCTATTGCTCGTATTGCCTCTGCGCAAGCGGTCATCAAAAAATCTATGTAATTATTTATTTTTAAGTTTAAAAAGCCTAAGTAAAACATCTGTTTTACTTAGGCTTTTTTTTATGCTTATAAGTATACAAAATCATCCTTTTAAGTACATAAGCTAATATTTATAAAATCTTCTTGTTCTACCGAGGAAGGGATTTTTATTTTATATCATATGTTAATGTGTTAAATCTATTTTGAGAATTGAATCTTTTAAATATATAATAGAAATGTTATTTAATTTCTCGTTTTTATCACTTTTTAACTATAAGTAACTTAAAAAACCTATACTATATTATCTTAAAAAGATGCTCAATTCTCCTCTATTTATTAAATCTAAAAAAAATAAATATTTTTATTTTTGAGACCCCTATATTTCAAACGTTTTCGTTAGTAACTATAGTAAACAAAGGGGTTTTCATGATAATTGTCAGTTTTAAAAGGGATTTATATAATTAATTTTGAGCATTGAGAATAAGATAGATTTCACAAAAATATTAATATAACATACAATGGAAGTAAAACAATTTAAAAGCGGAGTTTGGACAGAAAAAGTCAACGTAAGGGATTTTGTCATTAATAATGTTACGCCTTATCATGGAACTCATGATTTTTTAGTTGGACCAAGTACAAGAACTCAAAAACTATGGAAAATTTGTAAACAAGCAACGAAAGAAGAAAGACAAAATAATGGCGTTCGTTCTGTAGATACCGAAATTATTTCTACCATTAGTGCTTTTGATGCAGGCTATATTGATAGAGAAAATGAAGTGATTGTTGGTCTGCAAACAGATGTATTATTAAAAAGAACAATGAAACCTTTTGGAGGTTTCAAAGTGGTTCAAAAAGCATTATCTGAACAAGGTGTAGAGCCTAATGAGAATTTAACAAATTTATTTTCTAAATATGTTAAAACTCATAACGATGGCGTTTTCGATACCTATACTTCAGAAATTAAAAAGTTTCGTTCTCTAGGATTTTTAACAGGATTGCCAGATAACTATGCTAGAGGTAGAATTATTGGCGATTATCGTCGTATCGCTTTATACGGAATCAATTTCTTAATAAAATCTAAAAAAGCAGATCAAGTCAACATTACGGGTCCAATGAATGATGCAGTAATTCGTTTGCGTGAAGAAGTTGCTGAGCAAATCAAGGCTTTAAAAGAAATGATTGTCTTAGGTGAAACCTACGGATTAGATTTATGCCGTCCAGCCGAAAATGCACAAGAAGCTGTTCAATGGACTTATATGGCGTATTTAGCCGCCGTAAAATCACAAGATGGTGCTGCTATGTCTTTAGGTAATGTGTCTACATTCTTAGATATTTATATTGAAAATGATTTACAGGAAGGGTTAATTACAGAAGAAGAAGCTCAGGAATATATAGACCAATTTGTAATGAAATTACGTATGGTTCGCCATTTACGTATGAGTGCTTATGATGATATATTTGCAGGAGATCCAACGTGGGTAACAGAAGCAATTGGAGGTATGTTTTCTGATGGAAGAAGTAAAGTAACTAAAACATCATACCGTTTCTTAAACACCTTATATAACTTAGGAGCTTCGCCAGAACCAAATATTACGATTCTTTGGTCTGAAGCGTTGCCTCAAAACTTTAAAGATTATTGTTCTAAAGTGGCTATTGATACATCATCAATTCAATTTGAAAATGATAATTTAATGCGTGAGAATCGTGGGTCTGATGACTATGGAATCGCTTGTTGCGTATCATATCAGGAATTAGGAAAATCTATTCAGTTCTTCGGGGCTCGTACAAATCTTGCTAAGACATTATTATTAGCTTTAAATGCAGGTCGTTGTGAATTTACTGGAACGGAAGTTGTTTCAGGGATTCCAGAATATACCGATGAGTATTTAGATTATGATAAGGTAATGGCTAATTTTAAAATAGCGATGAAAGAAGTTGCTCGTGTGTATAATGACTCAATGAATATTATTCACTATATGCATGATAAATATTATTACGAAAAAGCGCAGATGGCTTTAATTGATACGAATCCAAGTGTTAATCTTGCTTATGGTATTGCAGGTTTATCGATTGTAGCAGATTCATTATCAGCTATTAAATATGCCAAAGTAAAGCCAATACGAAATGAAGAAGGTTTAACAGTCGATTTTAAAATTGAAGGTGAGTTTCCTTGCTATGGTAATGATGACGATAGAGTGGATACTTTAGCCGCTCAAGCAGTAGCCGATTTTAATAATGAATTAAAACTACTAGCTGTTTATAAAAATGCAGAGCCAACGATGTCTGTTTTAACCATTACTTCAAACGTGTCTTATGGTAAGAAAACTGGAGCAACACCGGATGGTAGAGCTTATGGAGTACCATTTGCACCAGGCGCAAATCCAATGCACGGACGAGATAAAAACGGAGCTATTGCATCCTTAAATTCAGTGTCTAAAATTAATTATCAAGATTCTTTAGATGGTATTTCTAATACATTCTCAATTGTTCCAAAATCATTAGGAGCTTCAGAAGAAGATAGAATAGACAACTTAGCAACAACTTTAGATGGTTATTTCTCAAGAAATGCACAACATTTAAATGTGAATGTTCTTAACAAAGAAACATTGTTAGACGCTATGGAACACCCAGAAGAGTATCCTCAATTAACCATTCGTGTATCTGGTTATGCTGTTAACTTTGTAAGGTTAACAAAAGAGCAACAAATGGAAGTTATTACAAGATCGTTTCACGAGTCTATGTAATTAAATGTTATGAATATTGAAGGTGTTAAAAAAATATTTTTTTGATTTTTTAGCACCTTTAACTTTAAAAAAATATGGCTATCAAAACTGCAGAGAATATATTAAGAGTGCATTCAGTTGAATCTTTCGGAACACATGACGGACCAGGAATTCGGATGGTCGTGTTTTTACAAGGATGTAAATTAAAATGCTTGTATTGTCATAATCCTGATACCATAGAAACCTCGGGAGGAACCGAATATGAAATTGAAGAGCTTGTTCAAATGGCTCTTAAAATAAAGCCCTATTTTGGAAAAAAAGGAGGTGTAACCGTATCAGGTGGAGAGCCTTTATTGCAGTCTAAAGAATTAGTGCCGTTTTTTAAAAGATTGAAAGAGGAAGGTATTCACACCAATGTTGATACTAACGGACGAATATTAAATCATTTTACTGTTGAATTACTTGATGAATATACAGATTTGGTGATGTTAGATATCAAACACATGACAGAAGATGGTTATGAAGCTTTAACAGGAATGCGCAACAAAGAAACTACGTTTACTTTTGCAAAACACCGGGAAGCTTCGGGGAAAGCGATGTGGCTCCGTTACGTTTTAATCCCTGAAATCACTAATAATCCCGAATTATTACATGCTATGGGAGAATATTTTAAAGATTATAAGACCATTGAAAAGATTGAAATTCAGCCTTACCATAAGTTAGGGATTCACAAATGGGAAGCTTTAGGATGGGAATATCAATTAAAAGATGCTCGTGAAAATACCAAAGATGAAATTGAAGTAGCTTCAAAAATTTTAAATCAATATTTCAAAGAAGTAAAAGTAAATTAATTAGATGTTGTAAAAAGCAACATCAGAATTGTATATAATTATGAATGCAAAAAAAATAAAAAATCGATGGTTAATTGCTGGTTCGGCAGTTGGTATCCATATTTCTATTGGTTCAGTCTATGCGTATTCCGTGATGACCAACCCTGTTAAAGATGTTTTTGATGTTGATGGAAGTGTAATTAAATGGGCATTTAAGATTGCTATTTTATTATTAGGTTTATCAGCAGCTTTTCTAGGTCGTTGGGTTGAAAAAGTAGGTCCAAAAGTAAGTGGAACAACGGCAGGAATTTTATACGGAGTTGGTATTTTAGGTTCAGGACTAGCAGTTCAAATAGAATCATTAACTCTCTTTTACCTGTGTTATGGTGTTATTGGTGGTATTGGTTTAGGCCTTGGATATATTACACCTGTTAGTACCCTAGTAAAATGGTTTCCAGACAGACGTGGTTTGGCAACGGGTATGGCTATTATGGGATTTGGTTTTGCGGCCTTAATTTTTGGACCCGTTATGCAATCACTTTTTGATACGGTTGGTGTATCGAACGCATTTTATGTTTTAGGTATTATTTATATGATATTGATATTGTCTTCAGCGAGATATATTGAAAGGCCTCCCGAAGGATATTTGCCTGAAGGATTTAAACTGGGAGAAGGGAAACAGATTAAAGCAGATATTTCTAATATTGATGCGAATGCCTCTTTAAAAACACCTAGGTTTTATTATATCTGGGTAATGATGTTTATTAATATTGCTTGTGGTATTGCCATCATTTCTGCAGCAAGCCCTATGATGCAAGAAAAACTGAATTACTCACCAATGGAAGCTGCTGCTGTCGTTGGGCTCATTGGAGTTTTTAATGGCTTAGGACGAATCATGTGGTCAAGTTTATCTGATTATCTAGGAAGAGCAAATACCTATATTATTTTCTTCGCATTTCAAATTTTAGCTTTTTATTTCTTACCTAAAATTGGAATGGAATTAGCATTTTTAGTTGTCTTATTTACGGTTATAACCATGTATGGTGGTGGATTTGCCACTTTGCCAGCTTTTTTAGGTGATTTATTCGGAACTAAACAATTAGGAGCCATCCACGGAATGGTATTGGCAGCTTGGGGATTAGCAGGCGTTGTTGGTCCTACAATTTATGATGTTGTTAAAAACGCGACAGGATCTCTTAATGCCACCTTAGAAGTATTCGCAGGATTATTTATTATTGCTCTTATAATTTCATTATTAATGAAACGCTCGGTAACGATAGCATATAAAGTAATTAATAAAAGCGTTAAGTTTGCTTAACATTAGGTGATTGTTTTAATAAAAAAGCTCTTTCAAATCAATTTTTGAAAGAGCTTTTTTGTACGATATACCTATGTGTTTATTTTTTATTTTCAATCCATAATCTGGCATTTACAAAAGCTTCTAACCACGGAGATACTTCGTCTTTCCTTCCTTCTGGGTAGTTGGCCCAATTCCATTGAAAAGTTGAACGCTCAATATGTGGCATAGTTACCAAATGTCTCCCCGTTTTATCACACATCATGGCTGTGTTGAAATTAGAACCATTCGGATTATGCGGATATTTAGCATACCTATATTTTGCAACAATGTGATAGTGGTCTTCTAAATATGGTAAACTAAATTTTCCTTCACCATGCGAAATCCAAACCCCAAGCGTTGATCCTGCAAGGGTTGATAACATGACTGAATTATTTTTCTGAACGTTTACCGACGTAAAGGCACTTTCGTGTTTATACGAATCGTTATGAACCATCTTTCCATGAATCTCATGTTCTGGAGTAATTTCTTCTAATTCCATAAACAATTGGCAACCATTACAAATCCCAACAGAAAGTGTGTCTTCTCTATTGAAGAAATCTTGAATAGCCTTATTGGCCTTTTCGTTATATTTAATGGCGCCAGCCCAACCTTTAGCCGAGCCTAAAACATCGGAGTTGCTAAACCCACCAACAGCTCCTAAAAACTGAATATCCTCTAAGGTTTCACGACCTGAAATTAAATCGGTCATGTGAACATCTTTCACATCAAAACCTGCTAAATACATGGCGTTTGCCATTTCGCGTTCACTGTTACTTCCTTTTTCGCGTAAAATAGCTGCTTTCGGACGTTTTCTATCATTGCGAGGTGCGTTCGAAATGAGGTCTTCTAATTTCCCTGTAAAATGTTTAGGGAATGTATATTGGAGGGGTTGTTTTTTATAGTTATCGTATCGCTCTTTTGCCAACCCGTTTGCTGTTTGTTTTTGGTCTAATAAATATGAAGTTTTATACCAAACATCACGTAATCTTGAAACGGTCATAGTAAATACTTCAGTGCCATTAATGATGTTTAATGCATCACTTTCAGTTACCTTTCCAATATTGAAAAATTCAATATTTGCTTCGGAAAGTGTTTTTTCAATGGAATCATCTTTTGCCTGAATAACAACACCAGCGTTTTCAGCAAATAATATTTTAAACGAATCGTTTTCAGCTAAAGTGGAAAGATCTAATTCTGCACCAAGATTAGTATCTGCAAAACACATTTCAAGCAAGGTAGTAATTAAACCACCTGAAGCCACATCATGTCCGGCAACGATTTCTCCGTCCTTTATTAAACTTTGAATGGTATTAAAAACATTTTTAACATAAACAGCATTGCTTACAGAAGGCGCATCGTTTCCAATCTTATTTAAAATTTGAGCAAATGAACTGCCTCCTAATTTAAAATCATCCTGAGATATATTGATGTAATAAATAGAACCAGCATCTTTACTGAAAACCGGCTCAATAACATTGCTAATATCATTACAGTTTCCTGCTGCAGAAATAATAACGGTGCCAGGAGCAATTACTTCTTCATTAGGATATTTTTGTTTCATTGATAAAGAGTCCTTTCCTGTTGGCACATTAATTCCTAAATCAATTGCAAATTCTGAAATAGCTTCAACAGCTTCATATAAACGCGCATCTTCACCTTCATTTTTACAAGGCCACATCCAGTTGGCCGACAATGAAACCGATTTTAAACCATCTTTTAAAGGCGCCCAAATAATGTTGGTTAAGGCTTCAGTAATGGAGTTTCTACTACCAGCGACCGGATTGATTAATCCTGAAATAGGCGAGTGCCCAATAGAGGTTGCAATACCTTCTTTTCCTTTATAGTCAAGCGCCATTACACCCACATTATTTAAAGGTAATTGTAACGGACCAACACATTGTTGTTTGGCGACTTTTCCACCAACACAACGGTCAACTTTATTAGTTAACCAATCTTTACAAGCTACTGCTTCAAGCTGAAGTAATTGATCTAAATAATCATAGAAATTATCAGAGTTATAGGACACATCACTATAATTTCTTTTAATAGTTTTGTCCGTCATGATAGTTTTTGGTGAACTTCCAAACATATCTTTCATGGCTAAATCCATGGGTTTATGGCCGTTGGTTTTAGATTCGAAAGTAAAACGGTGATCACCAGTCACATCACCGACAGTGTACATGGGCGAACGTTCACGTTCTGCAATACGTTGTAAAGTGTCAATATGTTTTTCGGCAATTACTAATCCCATACGTTCTTGAGATTCGTTTCCTATAATTTCTTTATCTGATAAGGTTGGGTCACCAACAGGTAATTTATCTAAATCTATTTTTCCTCCAGTATCTTCAACTAATTCAGATAAACAATTTAAGTGTCCACCCGCACCATGATCGTGAATAGAAACAATAAAATTCTCTTTACTTTCAACCATACCACGAATTGCATTTGCCGCACGCTTTTGCATTTCGGGGTTAGAACGCTGTACAGCATTTAATTCGATACCAGAAGCAAATTCTCCGGTATCGGCTGATGATACAGCAGCACCACCCATACCAATACGGTAGTTTTCACCACCAAGAATTACAATCTTATCACCAGTTTGAGGCGTGTCTTTTAGTGCTTGATCTTTTTTCCCATAACCAATACCTCCGGCTTGCATAATCACCTTGTCAAAACCAAGTTTGCGTGCCTCTTCTTCGTGTTCAAAGGTTAAAACAGAGCCACAAATAAGGGGTTGCCCAAATTTATTTCCAAAATCTGATGCACCGTTAGAAGCTTTTATTAAAATATCCATGGGTGTTTGGTATAGCCATTTGCGTTCTTCAACGCCTTTTTCCCATGGCCTGTTTTCTTCTAATCTTGAATAAGAGGTCATGTAAACAGCAGTACCTGCTAAAGGAAGAGATCCTTTACCGCCAGCCAATCTATCTCTAATTTCACCGCCAGAACCTGTTGCAGCACCATTAAAAGGTTCAACAGTTGTTGGGAAATTATGAGTTTCTGCTTTAAGCGAAATAACCGATTCAAAATCTTGAATCCTATAGTAATCAGGAGCATCAGCACGCATAGGAGCAAATTGTTCCACTTTTGGACCTTTTATAAAAGCCACATTATCTTTATAGGCCGAAACAATATCGTTAGGATGCTGCTTCGATGTTTCTTTTATTAATTTGAATAAAGATGTTGGTTTTTCAATACCATCAATTACAAACGTGCCATTGAAAATTTTATGACGGCAGTGTTCTGAATTCACTTGAGAAAATCCGAATACTTCTGAATCGGTTAATGGTCGTTTAATTTTTTTCGCAACACCTTCTAAGTAAGTCACTTCTTCATCGCTCAACGACAACCCTTCCTGTTGATTGTATGCAGCAATATCATCAATATTAAGTATTGGTTTCGGTTGTATGTTTATAGTAAATGATTCTTGATTTAAAACACTAAATTTCTCAGAAATCATAGGATCAAAATCTTTAAAATCTTCTGAAACAGTATCAAATTCTTCAATACGAATGATATCTGAAATTCCCATATTCTGGGTAATTTCGACAGCATTCGTACTCCAAGGCGTTATCATAGCGGCACGTGGGCCAACAAAAAAAGCATCTAAAGATGCTTGTTTCAGTTTGGGTTGGTTGCCAAATAACCATACTAATTTAGAGATGGTGTCGGTTGATAATTCTTTTGTTGTTTGAACAGCAATTATTTTGCTATTTACGTTTCCAAAGAAATGAATCATTATAGATGTTTTATGGTGTGTTTAGAAAAGGCAAAAATACACTTTTTTGTTCATTATGTTTTTCTTTTTTTATGAAACACCACGCGGTTATTAACAGTATTTTCAACAACTTAGTGAAAAGTATTTTTTAAGAATTGTTATCACAGCATCGTAATAAGAATTACCAAACAAATTTAAATGCACCAACAAATAATATAATTGATAGATTTCTAATCTGGCTTCGCTGCCTCCATCAGATGGAAAATCATTAAAATAGGATTCGTAGAAAGGATTACCAAAACCACCAAATAATTTGCTCATGGCAATATCTACTTCATGATGCCCGTAATAAATGGCAGGATCAATAAGGTAGGGGTCTCCTTTTGTAGATATCAAATAATTACCACTCCATAAATCGCCATGCAAGAGAGAAGGCTTTATATCAAAAAAATAAGATTCTAACCTATCTTTTATTTCTTGTTCAGTCGGACATTCATTTTCTGCAAGTAAGTGTTTTTGTTTCGCAAATTCAAGTTGAGGAAACAAGCGCTCGGAAGCATAAAATGTAACCCAAGTTTTATGTTGTGTATTGCATTGAGGCAAGCTTCCAATGAAGTTATCTGTATTTAATCCAAAATTTTCAGAAGTACATTTATGTAATTCAGCCAATTGACGGCCTAAATTTTTAAAATCTTTCTGCGAAGCTGCTTTGTTTTCAATAAATTCTAATAGCAAAAATGCAGAATTTTTATAGCTTTTACAAGCTATTACTTTAGGTGTTTTTATAGTATTTGTTGCATTAATTAAATGTAATCCATCAGCTTCAGCTTTAAACATGTTTAAAGTATTTTCAGTGCTATTGGTTTTTAAGAAATAAGCGTTTTTGGGAGTTTGAATGCGAAATGCTTTTGATATATCACCACCAGAAACCGAAGAAACATTTGTAATATGTTCGTTAAGGATGGTTGATAGATATGATTTAAAATCGAGTTTTATCATTTAAAAATAGCACAAACAAACAAATTCTGTCGATAATTTCATAAGTACTAAAGAATATAATTCACTGAGACCAAATCGAATTTACTTGGTGTTCCCAAATTAATATCAATAGGTGTTTCTTTATCATAGATCAAAATACAGCTAGAATTAGCTTGAATTTCATGACATGCTGAAGTAGCATCGGCAGAATAACTTGCTGAAAATTGCAGATTATCACTGTTTACAGTTAATATAGGATTTCCTCTGACGATAAAATTATTTTTATTATTAAGTTTAATTTCAAATTGTAATCTGCTTGTGCTATTTCCGGTATCAGGTGTAAACACAAAATTTATAACATCATATGAAAAGTTACTTAATACATTTCCTTCTCCAATTGGTTGAACGGCTTCTGGTTCTGGGAAATCACATGGGACTTCTTGGGTGATTTCTGGAATATAAGTTGTCCCTAACTGTCCATATATGGTTGATTCATATTGAACAATAATGGTTTTTGTGCAGTCATCTTTCGATGATGAACAGCAGAAAAGAAACAGAAATAATACTACAATTGATATGGATTTTAAAGGCTTCGTCATGTAATATACCGTTAATTAACTTTCTCTTTCCAATAAGGCCATATAAAATCCATCGAAACCAGATTTGTGAGCTAACACTTTATTGTCTTTAATGAGTGAAAAGTTTTCTCCAGCTTCCGATTTTAAAAACGTTTTTACTTGTTCTTGATTTTCAGAAGGTAATACCGAACACGTAGCGTAAACCAATTGTCCGCCTACTTTTACCATTCTCGAGTATTGCTGTAAAATCTCTTTTTGGGTAGCTTTTATTTTTTCAATAAAATCGGGTTGTAATTTCCATTTAGCATCTGGATTTCTGCGTAGCACGCCTAATCCGGAACAAGGAGCATCAATTAAAACGCGATCTGCTTTATCGTACAGTTTTTTAATAACTTTAGTAGAGTCAATCGTACGTGTTTCAATATTATGAGCACCATTACGTTTCGCGCGTCTTTTTAATTCATGAAGTTTGTTTGCGTAAATGTCTAAAGCAATAATTTGTCCTTTATTTTCCATTAAAGAAGCAATATGAAGCGTTTTTCCACCAGCACCAGCACAGGTATCAACAACACGCATTCCTGGCTTTACGTTTAAAAACTCTGCAACTAATTGCGATGAGGCATCTTGTACTTCAAAAAACCCATTTTTAAAGGCTTCTGTTTGGAATACATTAGCACGTTCTTTTAATTTTAAAGCATTAGGGTAATCTGCTAAAAAATCGGTTTCAATATCTAAATCAAAAAGTTCTGCCTGTAACTTTTCTTTTGATGTTTTAAGTGTATTAACTCTTAGGATAACATCAGCTTGTTCGTTTAGAGCCATTATTTCTTTAGTCCAAACCTTTTCACCAAGTTCTGCTACTCCTAACGCATCCATCCAGTCAGGAATAGATTCTTTTATTTTTCTGATTTTCGAAAACTCATCAAATTTACCTTTAATTTTTCGTGTTGGTGTTTTTTCAAAGTAAGTCCAATCAGGTAACTTAATTCCTTTTAATGTAGCCCAAACCGCAAATAATCTCCAAATATTATCTCTATCAAAAGGTTCTTTAACTTCTGCTATTTCTGCATATAATCGTTTCCAGCGTACAATATCATAGGTGGTTTCTGCTACAAAAGCTCTGTCTCGGCTTCCCCAACGTTTATCTCTTTTTAAAAGTTGTTGAATAACTTTATCGGCATAGTTTCCTTCGTTGAAAATTAAGGTTAATCCATCAATAACCGCAAAGCATAAATTTCTGTGTAATCGCATGTGTAAGTAATAAGTGCGCAAAGTTACGTTTTATAAGTTTATTTGTTTAACCGTTTATAAGTTTATTAGTTTTGCTTTTCTATTTTTATAAAAAATTTATGGGTATGAAACAGTTAAACCTTGTTGTTGTGTTAATTTTTATTCTAATTTCCTGTGTAAAAAAGAACGTTTTTGTTCCCAGAAATTTTTCATCGGTTAATATTGAAACCTTATATTCAGACTCTTTGTTGAGTATTAGAGCTATTGAAATTCTTAACGATAAAAGTTTAGCCTTTGCAGCAAACAATGGGGTATTTGGATTATACAACCCTTCAAAAGATAGCTGGTTGGTTTCTAAGCAAGAATACGATAGTTTGAATTTACATTTTAGAGCGGTAGCTCATACGTCTACGGATTTTTTTATGCTAAGTATTGAAAGCCCTGCGTTATTATTTAAAACGGGTAATACAGGACAAATGCAACTGGTTTATAAAGAAGAAGGAACAGACGTTTTTTATGATGCTATGACATTTTGGAATGATAAAGAAGGTATCGCCATTGGTGACCGTGTAAATGGTTGCTTGTCAATTATTATAACAAGAGATGCTGGGAATTCTTGGAAGAAAATTTCATGTGAGAATTTGCCAGAAGCAGAAGATGGCGAAGGTGCATTTGCTGCAAGTAATACTAATATAAAAACTATTGGAGATAATACCTGGATTGCCACCACGTGCGGCAGTATTTATTATTCTGAAGATAAAGGGGATACTTGGGATATAATTAAAACACCTATGTTTAATGATGTTAATACTCAAGGCATATATTCTATTGATTTTTATGATACATTACATGGATTTGCAATTGGTGGAGACTATACCAAGCCAGATACCAACGAGTCTAATAAAATTGTAACAGATGATGGTGGCAAAACATGGCAAATAGTTGGTAAAAATAACGCGCCTAGTTATAGAAGTTGTGTACAATATATTCCAAATAGAGAAGGTAAGGAGTTAGTTACTGTGGGGTTTAAAGGTATTGATTTTTCTAATGACGGTGGTTATAATTGGAATCATTTGAGTGATGAAGGCTTTTATACCATTCGTTTTTTAAATGACTCTGTAGCTTATGCGGCGGGAAGCGGAAGAATTTCAAAATTAATTTTTAATAAAAAAGAGAGGAACTAATTAGTTCCTCTCTTTTTTATTCTTTCGGTCTGCGGTTCATTCCACGCCTGTTTTTATATTCTTCAAACATTTTATGTTTAAAATCATCTTCAACCTTATCAAGTAGAATTATTTTTTTTGCAGGTATTACTTTTAATAAATCATTCACTAAACCTTGTTTCAGGTTATGCTTCTTGTTTTCAATAGAACTAATCTCTTTTAGCAAAGTTTCTGCATCTTTATCAGAAATATTTCGAAGATCGATTTTTCCTCTTTTTTCATGTAATTGACCTCTAAGTTTATAATAATTCTTTTCAAAATTATTATAAACAGGCCAAAAAACTTGAGCCTCTTTTTCAGATAAATTTAGTTTTTCTGTTATAAAGGCAATTTTTAAGGTTTTTATTTTATCTCTATTTGCTTGTGAATAAGATAGTATAGAGAAGCCAAGAACAAAGATTATGATGAATAATTTTTTCATTTTTCTTGTATTAGGGAATTAGTTTGAAATTAAATCGTCAATTTCTATATTTTCAATAACATAATTCTCTAATGATTCTGAATTAAAATTTAATTCAATAGAATCAAAACTATTTAATTCATGATTAGAGAATAATAAGGCAATATCAGCGGTTTCGATATCTTCATTTAAGATATAGTTTTCAATACTAGCAGTTTCAATATTATCAATAGTTAAGGTGTCATTTTTATTATAAGCAATATTAAACATGAGTATTAAACTTGCAGCAATCGCTGATACATATGCGGTTTTTCTCAATGAGAACAGTTTAATTACTTTAGTTTCTTTTTCTTTTTTAACCGTATTAATTATTTTATCGTCTAGAGATTCAAAATAGTTTTCTGGCACATTAAAGCCTGTTTTACTAGAAGTTTCTTTAAGTTTTAAATCACTTAACAGCATATCTTCAAAGTTTTTAAAGTAGTCTTTAGGTACTTTAAAACCAGGTTTATTAATATTATTTAAATTATGTTTTTTCATGACTTATATCTATAAGACTAAATTTTCTGTTAAAGGTTTAATTGTTAATTAGATAGTCTTTAATTTTTTTTAAAGCAATATGATAAGAAGCTTTTAAAGCACCTTCACTGGTTTCCAAAATTTGAGACATATCTTTAAATTTTATATCTTCAAAATATTTCATATTAAACACCAATTGTTGCTTTTGAGGTAACTTAGTAATGGCTTGTTGCAATTTTAGTTGAATGGCGTCACCTTCAAAATATACATCTGATGTTAAATTGTTAATTGCCAATTCTTGAGCTTCCTCATTTGATATCAGCAATCGTTTAGCCTTTTTATTAATAAATGTAATAGATTCATTGGTTGCTATCCTATACATCCAAGAGTATAATTTACTGTCCCCTTTAAAGTTATCAATATTTTTATAAACTTTAATGAATGTATTTTGTAAAACATCATCTGCATCATCATGAGACTTCACTATATTTCTTATGTGCCAATATAATCGTTCTTTGTAAAGAGATACTAGCTCTTTGAAGGTGCTATCAATATCGTTTTTAGATTTAAGTTTTTCTACTAACTCAGATTCTTGAATCACAGGCTCACTTTAATTGTTCGACTTATGAATATACTAAAAGTTTAATTATGAATTAAAATTTACTTAATAAAATTGAAATATCTGAAAAATATTATTGTATTGATAATCAAACAAATAAAAACAAAAATATCGATGAAGTGTAAATATAATCGATAAAAAACAATTTTTACTTGCGTAACTCACTTTAGTAAATTACCTTTACAGTATTAAAACCTACTTATGTTGTTAGTTGCCCCAAATCTAACGATGAACAATAAAAAGGATAGAAACCCAAATTTCTATCCTTTTTTTATTTTTATTTTTTTAAATGTAGATTATCCTAAATTTTGCATGTCTACCAGCTTTTTATAAATACCTTTTTTATTTATTAGTTCTGCATGTGTCCCTTTTTCAGCGATAGAACCTTTTTGAAGGACAATAATTTCATCTGCATTTTGAATGGTAGATAATCTATGAGCAATCACAATAGAAGTTCTATTCTTCATCATGTTTTCTAAGGCAACTTGCACTAGACGCTCACTTTCTGTATCTAGCGCTGAAGTGGCTTCATCTAAAATCATAATCGGAGGCCCTTTAAGAACCGCTCGTGCTATGCTTAAACGTTGTTTTTGGCCACCAGACAGTTTGTTTCCTGAATCTCCAATATTGGTTTCTATGCCTTCAGGTAAATCTTTTACAAACTCCCACGCATTTGCCACTTTTAAAGCATCTATAACATCTTCATTAGATGCATCATTATCACCCAATTTAAGATTGTTTTTAATACTGTCATTAAAAAGAATAGCATCTTGTGTTACAATGCCTAATTGACTTCGTAATGATTTTGTTGTGAAATCTCTTATATCGGTGCCATCAACTAAAATTTGTCCTTTATTAATATCGTAAAAGCGGGTTAAAAGATTTGCAATGGTTGATTTTCCACTTCCCGATTGTCCAACAAGCGCTACGGTTTTTCCTTTAGGAATGGTTAAAGAAAAGTCTTTTAGAACATATTCGTCTTTATATTTAAAAAAGATATTTTTAAATATGATTTCTGAGTCAAATCCAGTTTTAATAAAGGCATTTTCTTTGTCTTTTAGTGGGTTTGGGGTATCTATAATTTCTTGAATTCTTTCTGCAGCTGCATTACCTTGTTTGACATTATAAAGCCCCCTTGCTATGGCTTTTGCTGGAACCATAATGTTATATGCTAGCCCCATGTAAGCAATAAATGAACTGCCATCGAGCGAGCCGTCTACAAGCACTAATTGTCCGCCATACCATAATAAAATAGAAATAACCAAGATGCCTAAAAACTCACTTGTTGGTGAGGCAAGGTTTTGTCTATTTAATAGTTTATTTGAAAAGTTATAAAAGCGATTGGTTGACTCTTTAAATCTTTCATCAAATTTTTCTTCAGCATTAAAACCTTTAATTATGCGAAGTCCTGTTAAAGTTTCTTCTAAAGTAGATAATATAACACCCTGCTCTTTTTGAACGCGATCTGATTTTCTTTTAAGACTTTTACCAATTTTGGAAATGATTGCCCCTGAGAGTGGAATAAAAACAAATACAAATAGGGTAAGCTTGACACTAATGATTAACATCATGATAATCGTAAAAATAATCATTAGTGGTTCTCTCGCAATAAGCTCCAAAACAGGAAGCATAGAGTATTGTAGGGTTGAAACATCATTAGTAACACGTGCCATAATATCACCCTTTTTTTGATCAGAAAAATAGGAAAGGGGTAGTTCTACTGTTTTTTTATAAACGGCATTTCTTAAATCTCGTACGACACCATTTCTTAAAAAAACCATGAAATAATTAGCTAAATAACCAAATATATTTTTTAATAGAAACAGTGATATGATGAGCCCCACAACTAATAATAGTGCCTTCTGCGGGTCACTTTCCGCATATGCATTTACTTGATAGGCTAGAAAATCTTTAAAATAGTCTTTTAATCCAGAAAGACCAGTATATATGGGTTTTGTAATTAAGTTTTTATTGACTTGTTGTTCGAATAAAATATCTAGCATTGGTATTAATGCAACAAAAGATAAGGCACCAAATAAGGCGTATAATACGTTTGAAAGAATATGTCCTAAGGCAAAGCGCTTATAAGGTTTTGCGTACTTAAGAATATTTATAAATTGATTCATTTATTGCACCTATTTTTATATTAATATGCTCTAAACGAAAAACGATTTTGAGTAATTCGTTTAGAGCATATATATTTTAGAAATTAATTTTTATGCCAGTTTCATATCTTTAACTATGGCATCAATTTTACTTTCCAATTTTTGTTCCGTTACTTTAAACGCTGACACATTGTCTAATTTAGTGTTTACGCTAATATAAAATTTAATTTTTGGTTCAGTACCACTTGGTCTTAAAGCCACTTGGCTTCCGTCCTCAGTATAATAAATAAGTACGTTTGATTTTGGAATATCAATAGGTTCTTCTTTACCGGTTATCATATTTTTAGTTATTGACAGTTGGTAATCTTCTACTTTAACAACTTTTGATCCGTCAACAACAGTTAATGGGTTTTCTCGAACATCAACCATCATTTGCTTAATTTCTTCAGCCCCTTCAATACCTTTTTTAGTAAGTGATATTAAGCGTTCTTTGTAAAAGCCATGAGTTACATAAAGTCTTATGAGCTCTTCAAAAAACGAACTGCCTTTAGCTTTGGCTTGAGCAGCGACTTCACAAGCTAACAGGGTAGATGTAACAGCATCTTTATCTCTTACAAAATCACCAACCATAAAGCCGAAACTTTCTTCCCCTCCACCAATAAAATTAAGATTTTGAAAATCGTGTATTAATTTCGCAATCCATTTAAACCCAGTTAGGACAATTTTGCTTTCAACCTCATAAGCGTCACCAAGCACCGACATCATAGGCGTAGATACAATGGTAGACGCAATAAACTCCTTGCCTGATATTTTTCCTTCAGTTTGCCATTGTTTTAGCAAAAAGTCCGTCATCATAATCATGGTTTGATTGCCGTTAAGTAGCTGTAATTCGTTCTCTGAGTTACGAACAGCAACACCTAATCTATCACAATCAGGATCTGTTCCAATAACAATATCTGCATTTACCTTATCGGCCAATTCTAAGGCCATTTTTAAAGCGGCTGGTTCTTCTGGGTTTGGAGAAGCTACTGTTGGGAAATCACCATTGGGTGCTTCTTGTTCTTTAACAATATGAACGTTTTTGTAGCCAGCTCTTTTTAGTGTTTCAGGAACTAAAGTAATTGAAGTTCCGTGCAAGGATGTAAAGACAATGGTTAAGTTATCTTTTGCTGATTGATTCGTATTAAAACTTCCTTTTTTTACTGATGCATCGATAAACACATCATCAACATCTTTTCCTATATAATTAATTAAAGATTCGTTTGGGTTAAACTTAATGTTTGAATAAGGGGTTTCATTGATTTTATTTACTATCTCCAAGTCTTGTGGTGGTACTAATTGTCCACCATCTTGCCAATAAACTTTATATCCGTTATATTCTGGCGGGTTGTGTGATGCTGTTAATACAATACCACAATGGCAGTTTAAATATTTTAAAGCGAATGATAATTCTGGTGTTGGACGTAAATCTTCAAACAAAAAGACTTCAATTCCATTAGCAGAGAATACATCGGCAACTACTTTTGCTAATGTTTTACTATTATGTCTGCAGTCATAAGCTATCGCCACCTTTGGTGTTTCATTAGGAAAATAGTCAAGCATGTATTCACTTAATCCTTGCGTACTTCTTCCTAACGTGTATTTATTTATTCTATTGGTGCCAATACCCATAACACCGCGCATTCCGCCTGTTCCAAATTCTAAGTCTTTGTAGAAACTTTCCTTTAAGCATTCAGGGTTTAAAGCAATGGTCTCTTTTATTTGATTTTGAGTTTCTTGGTCAAAAGCTGGAGTTAACCAGGCATTAACACGTTCTAAAAGCTTTGGTTCAATATATGTCATAATGTGTCAATATAAATAATCTATAAAAATAAACAAATGGAAAATATATTTTTAATTAGTTCCTTGTTTAATTATCATTAAATAGAACAATTTTATAAAAGTTAATCAAAATTTAACTCTGTTTTTACTGAGTATCGTTTTCTGTCGGATTTAGATCGTAGAATGATTTCTCCTAGAAATCCGGCAACAAAAAATTGTGTGCCAATTATCATAGTAGAAAGCGCTATATAAAATTGTGGGCGTTCCGTAATTAATCTACCGCTTGGGTTTAAAAATAGTTTTTCAAGACCAATGTACAACGCAAAACCAAAACCAATAATAAACATAATCACTCCTAAAGAGCCAAATAAATGCATGGGTCTTTTACCAAACCTAGACAAAAACCATATAGTAATTAAATCTAAAAATCCATTTATAAAACGATTCATTCCAAATTTGGTTTCACCATACTTTCTAGCTTGGTGGAGTACTACTTTTTCACTTATTTTATTAAAACCGGCATTTTTTGATAATACAGGGATATAGCGATGCATTTCACCACTAACATCAATATTTTTTACAACATCTAATTTATAGGCTTTTAGCCCACAGTTGAAATCATGAAGTTTAACGCCCGATGTTCTTCTTGCTGCCCAATTAAAAAGTTTTG
>NZ_DBNGMQ010000085.1:0-3496 GCF_057126245.1 Yeosuana sp.
CTGGTACAGTTCCCCTAAACGTTAGAATATCGGAACGATTTTCTATAAAGTAATCAGCAGTTATACTTAATTTACTTTCAAGGAATTTTAAATCGATACCATAATTTTGTTTTTCGGCTGTTTCCCAGGTAACATTTGGGTTTCCAATTTGTCCTTCACTTGCTGCTTGCTGGTTAGTAGGATTATCGGTTCCAAAACTATAGCCTCCATCTGCTGGATTAAAACTATTTGGCAGATAAAGAAAACGATCTCCTCCAATCTTGTCATTTCCAACCAGCCCATAAGACCCACGTATTTTCATGAAATCTAAGAATGATTGATTTTCCATAAAGGATTCATTAGTTAGAATCCATCCTACCGATACCGCTGGAAAAACGCCAAAGCGCTTATCTTTTGCGAAATTCTCTGAGCCATTATATCCAACACTAAGATCTAATAAATACGTGCTTTTAAAATCATAGTTTATACGCCCAACCAGCCCCACTAGACCCCGTGGTATATCGGTAAATTGAGATGGATAATAGACTTTTTGTTGGTTATAAAGAACTAAGCCTCCTACATTGTGATTATCAAATTTATTTTTATAACTCAAGCCTCCCTCTAAATACCAGTTTCTGCTTGTTCCGTAAGACTCTCCATAGGACAAGTTTCCATCAGAACCATTTCTTTGATAAACAATTTCGTCACTATCAGGGTCTGCATTCGGGTCTACATCCCTGAGGTATACAGGGGTGTAGCTAGCAACGTTGGCATTACGTGATTTTGTGTGTCTATAATCTGTATTGTAAGCAAGTTTAGTTCTAAATTTTAATCCTTTTATAAAATTAAGCTCTTGCTCTAAATCGATATCAAAATTAAGCCTGTTGTTTAAAATATTTGAAAAACCTTGTCCGTAAAATGGCTCTAAACCATCTTTTTTTTGACCTGGAATATAATCTTGACCACTTGTTATGTATCTTCCATCAATTATACCTGGACCCGAAAAAGGAACCGACCAATAAATATCTCTGAATAACTCATTAAAATTATTACGAGTATTGGGACGGTTAGTCACACCTACACGCCCACCTATAGTTACCCCTAATTTAGTTGTGTTTGTAATTTTAATATCTAAATTAGAGCGGTAATTGTAGCGTTGGTAAGAAAAGTTATAATCGTATTGTGAATCAAAAGTTTTAAATAATCCATCCTGATTCAAGATACCCAGAGATACAAAATATTTAACTTTTTCTGTACCTCCCGAAATATTAACGTTTCCTTGCGACTGCTTTGCAGTAGGTTTTAAAAGATAATCCATCCAATCTGTATTTGGAAAAAGAATGGGGTTTGAACCCGTTCTAAAGGCCTCAAGAACTTCCGGCGAAAATTGAAGGTTACTTGGGTCGAGGCTCGGATCATCATTTAATTGTGCTTCGTTATATCTTTGAGCATACGTATAGCTATCTGCAAAGTCAAGCAATCTTGTTGGTTGCTGAAGCCCTGTAGAAAAGCTTGATGATATTTTTGGCTTACCAATTTTACCTCTTTTTGTCGTAACCAAAATAACCCCATTAGCACCACGCACACCATAAACTGCCGTAGCTGAGGCATCTTTAAGTATAGAGATACTCTCAATTTCATTGGGGTCCAGCGATGTAAACGATCGTTCTACACCATCAACAATCGTTAATGGTTCTGATCGCCCTTCTGACAATGATGCTATACCACGTAAATAGATATTAGGATCATCTGCACCGGGTTGACCAGAAAATTGAACAGTAGCTAATCCCGTTACCTTCCCAGCAAGTGAATTCGCCACATTAGCTGTTGGCGCCCTGACAAGACTTTCTGAATCTATCGTACTTATGGCACCAGTTATAGCAATCTTTTTTTGCGACCCATACGCTACTACAGTAATTTCGTCTAAATCTGTGGCGCTTGTTTTTAATGTAATATCTATAGTATTTTGATTATTAATATTCACCTCTTTAGTCTCAAACCCGACATAACTAAAGATTAAAATACTATTGGGGGAAGCACTTATTTGATATAACCCATCAAAATCTGTTGTAGCACCTCTGTTAGTGCCTTTTTCGACTATGGTAACACCAGGAAGCGGAATCCCTTGTTCGTCTATTACCGTTCCTGTAACTTGTAAGGTTTGCGCCAACAAGTCATGGTTTATTCCAAATAAAATCATTAATGTCAGGAATAAATAAATTCGTGTTTGTTTTATTCTCATAGAGTTTAAATTTTGTATAAAATTTATTGCTTGAATATTTTTTAGCTCAATTTTAGACGTTGGTAATAATTATCTTGTTATAATTTTTAAGCCAAAAAGGCGAAGTGAAGAAATTCATCATAAATTGTGAGTTTTAAATAGTTCGTTGTTAGTTGTTTGTTTGTCGCTATATTGAAATATGTAATCAACAGTACCGTAACGACAATTCAAATTTAAACGAACGCATTAAAAAAGCGTGGGCTAAATGATTCAATTAGGAGGTTATATAATGCAAATGCCTAAAAACAATAAAAAAAACGCAGTACATGAGATTTTTACTGAAAAGGTTAAAAACTTTTGAATTAAATTGGAAATTACTTCGAATCTGACTTTGACAAAAAAAATTAAACATGGCCTATAACCCTGAAAGTTAAAACAAGACTACAATACAAACTTTATGTTTTTAACAGATATTATTACAGCTAGGAAGAAAAGAATTTTATTATTCCAAAGATGTATTAACCTTTTTCTCTTTGTATTTAGACGGCAGACAATTGAACTGTTTTTTAAAGGATGTTTTGAAATATTTGTAGTCATTAAACCCAACTTCATAAGCTATTTGATTTAGGTTTAAATCTGAAGAAAGAATTAAATGAGCAGCTTTTTTTAACCGAATAGATCTTATAAAAGCAGTTAATGAAAGTCCGGTTAACGACTTAATTTTTCTGTATAATGTAGATTGACTCATATGTAACGCTTCTACCATATTTTCAATTCCAAATTCCACATTATCTAAATTAGTATCAACAAGAAGAATTGCTTTGTCTATGAAGGCATCTTCTGTATCAGAATCAGACTGTATTTCAACTGTTGTAGGTTCAAAACGAACTCTGTTTAATAAATGGGATCTTAATTTCTCTCTGTTTTCTAATAAACTAGTGATTCTTGCCCGGATAACATTTACGTTAAAAGGCTTGGTTATATAATCATTAGCTCCTGTTTTTAATCCTTCAATTTCGAATACGGTTGATGTTCTCGCCGTTAATAAAATAATTGGGATATGAGATGTTGTTATTTGAGATTTTAATTCTTTACACAAGGTTATGCCGTCTTTACCGGGCATCATGACATCACTTATGATTAAATCAGGAATTTCAGACGATGCAATCTCATAGCCAATATCTCCATTTTCGGCCTTTAAAACTTTATAATCATCTGATAATATATCATTTAAATAATCTAAAATATCAATATTATCATCTACAATTAAAATAGAGTAATCCTTTGCATTGATAT
>NZ_DBNGMQ010000086.1:0-7185 GCF_057126245.1 Yeosuana sp.
GCATATCCTCGAGTTTCTGGATTTGGATCATGCCTCCATTTATAAGCGTAATAAAAACCATCATTTGTTGGTTCCGTATTTCCTTCTGCATCTATTACCATATAGTCTACCACATTACGATCTCTCCTAACATCTCCTTCGGCATATGAGTTATATAATTCTGGCATGGCACGACATATTGAATATGAAATTGTGTTGGTATAATTTCCTGGAGGTCCAGACCAGGTTGCAACTTCTCCACCTTCGTTAGCGGTTGCAATATACTCTGCACTAAAAATATATTCTACTCCATGTTCATTCTCTAATTCAAATACATCACTATAGATCGGTTCAAGAGCATAAGGACCATTATCAATAACATCTTTTGCATATACAGCCGATTTTGAAGCTGCAGTAGCATCGTTTAGAGGCTCACCTGACATTTGTAAATAAACCTTTGCTAAATATGATTTAGCTGCAAATTTAGATGCTCTTCCTGGTTCATTTATAACTGGAATGTTTTCTTCTGCAACTTTTAAATCACTTACAATCAATTCATAGGTCTCTGCCAAGGAACTTCTTATATTTCTAAATTCATTTAAATTTGTATCCTCAGTTATAATAGGTACGCCTCCGTAATAACGGGCTAGTTGGAAATAATAAAATGCTCTTAAAAAACTTGCTTCTCCTAGAATTCTTTGTTTTGTAGCCTCAGGCATTGTAACATTAGTGTTTTTAATTTTTCCAATGACAACATTACACCTATTTATACCAACATATTGCTGTTCCCAAACAGCATTTGGTATCCTAGAAAAAGAAGTAAAGGTATAATTACCTATCTCTTTACCAGTTGCATCCCAAAACCCTTGATTCACATACATTTCATCAGTTCCTGCACGTCCCATCATCAATAGCCCTTTGAAATACGTACCAAAACCTCTATCACCTTGATGAACAGCAATTGGATCATAAGCCCCAACAAGAGCTAAATCAAAATCTTCAGGGGTAGCAAAGAAATTAGCTAATTCTAGATTGCTTTTAGGAGCAATGTCTAGTTGATCTTCACAAGAAGAAAACAAAATAATTGAAAATATAATTAATACTAAATTTTTCATAGTTAAATAATTTTAATTGTTAAAAATGAACGTTTAAACCCATCAAGAATGTTGTAGCTCTTGGAAATGCACCATTATCAAATCCTTGGACAAATGGAGCACCGCCTAGGTTTGATGAAACTTCAGGGTCAAATCCTGAATAATTTGTAAACAAAGCTAAATTATTGCCTGCAACATATACTTTGGCACTTTTAATTTTAAGTGCTGACGTTATTTTAGATGGTAAATTGTAGCCTAATCTTACTGTTTGTAAACGGACAAATGAGCCATCCTCAATTAAATAATCCGCTGGTCTTAAAGAAGGTACTCTTGCATATTGCGTATTATTTGGAGTCTCTGGAGTCCATCGATCTAGCCAAACTGAAGAATGATTACCACCTCCTCCAGGGAATGATGCGATTCTTGTATTAGTTGCATTAAATATATCATTACCAAAGGAATATTGAAACACAACATCTAGTTCAACTCCTTTATAAGAGAAACTGTTACTCCATGAACCAAAAACATCAGCCAATGTATTACCAATCACAGATCGGTCAAATCCATCAATTGCACCGTCATTGTTTACATCTTTGTACTTAATATCACCAGGTTGCTCACCAGCCCCAGCTGTAGCTACTCCAGCTGCTGGAGTTCCATCTGGATTAAAATCACCTGGTAAATATATACCATCCGTTGTATAGCCAAAAAGATCATTTATTGAGCCTCCAACTTGCAGAATAATCTCATCTGTATTAATTGCGTCAAAATTAACATCAATAAAAATAGGTTCTCCATCATTACCTAAAGCATTAATTGTATTTGTTTGAGTACTAAAATTAAATTTTGTATTCCAACCAAAGCCACTTTTAGTAGTTAATGCATAATCAATGGAAAACTCAATACCGCTATTTTCTATTTCACCAATATTAAACCATCCTTCAGAAAATCCTGTAGAAATACTTACAGGTGTTCGTAATAAGAGATCAGTAGTTTTTTTTATATAATAATCAGCTGTAATATTAAGTGAATTATCAAATAATCCAAGATCTATACCTGCATTAGTTTGTGTTGTAGTCTCCCATGAAAGATCTTGATTTTCTAAATTTTGAGGACTGGCTCCATTAACAGAAGCTCCGTTAAACGTATAATTAGAAAATTGTTGATCAAGTAAAGCACCCTGAACTGGTACACTAGCGTTACCAACTTGTCCAACACTTGCTCTTAATTTTAAATTTGATATAAGTTCTGAATCTTTGAGAAACTCTTCATTATGAACGTTCCATGCCAAGGCTCCTGCATAAAAGTCACCCCATTTATCTTTTTGAAATCTTGAAGTACCATCTCTACGATATGATCCAGTAAGAAGAAAACGATTATCGAATGAATAATTTGCTCTAGCATAATAGGACACTAAGAGTAGCTCATCAGCAGAAGATGACGCTAAAAATTCTCCTGCTCCCTGAAGCGAATTATAACCTAGAGTCTCGTTTTGAAAATCTCTTCCTTCAGTTCTATTAAACTCACTTTGGTTTTTTTGGTAAGAAAATCCTGTTACCAAATTAACACTATGCTTATCAATTACTTTTGATAAAGTAAAGTAATTTTCACTTAAAAGATTCTTTGAATTAATATTTGCTTGAACAGCAACTCCATTATTTAATTGACCCCATGGTGTATCTGTAGAATAAAATTGCTGATCTTTAAGATTGTAAATATCAAGTCCAAAAGTAGTTTTAAAAGATAGCCAATCCAAGAATTTGAAATCTGCATATAAATTACTAACAGTACGGTTAATATTTTTGTCCAACTGCGTCTTTTCAGCTACGTTATCAGGTCGACCTATACTTGAATTTAGAATATTATCCATTTGAAGCTGAGGCACTCCAGCTCTTCTAAAATAAGCTTGAGTATCGGTGTTAAATAAATCAAACGGACTTGTACTTACTGAATTAAGTACAATACCAATAGCAGTCCCTTCTCTACCATCAGTAGGAACTCCGTTATTAACAATATTACTATAAGTCATACTTCCACCTACTGTAACTAAGTCATTAAATCTATGATCTACTGAAAAACGATTGGTGAATTTCTCAAAATTAGTTTCTATTAAAACAGACTCATTTTTATTATACGAAATTGATGCAGCATAATTTGTATTATCTGACCTTCCTTGTATAGATACGGAATGATTTTGCGTAATACCTGTTCTAAATATTCTATCTTGCCAATCAAAATTCATAGCATCTGGATTCTCAAAAACATATGGATCACCATCTGGAGATGTAAAAAGCCTGTTGGCTGGGTTGGTTTCTTGTTGATATTGTGCGTATCCAGAAAAATCCATGACATCCATCCTTTTGTTCATCTGCTGCACACCCATGTACGAACTATATGTTATGCCGGCTTCTCCTTTTCTCTTCCCTTTTTTAGTAGTAATCATAATGACTCCGTTAGCGCCACGATTACCATAAATTGCGGTAGCAGATGCATCTTTTAATACTTCTATTGTTGCAACATCATCGGGATTAACAAATGCAAATGGACTTATTTGCCCAGAAAATGCTTCTAAATTCCCACCACCTGAAGTTGAGACATCACTAATAGGGAAACCATCAATAACAATTAGAGGTTGCGAACTTCCACTAACAGAACTTATACCTCTAATGTTAATTTTTGTTGCAGCTCCTGGTTGTCCACCAGTTGTACTAATAGATAAACCAGTTGCTTGACCTTGCAGTGCATCCTCAATATTTGTAATAGGTCTAGACTCTAAAACTTTGCTGTTTATTGAAGCTACTGCTCCCGTAACGTCTGCACGACTTTGTGACCCATACCCAATAACCACAACCTCATCAATTGACTCCAGAGAAGGCTCCATTGTGACATTAATTGTAGTTTTTCCTTCTATATTTATGTCTTGAGTCAAGTATCCGATATACGAATACTCAAGTATTCCTGAGGAAGCGGTATCTATTGAATAATTACCATCAAAATCAGAAGCTACTCCTTTCTGAGTCCCTTTTACTATGATATTTACGCCTGGTAATGGCACCCCATTTTCATCTGTAACTTTTCCTGTGATTTTTGTTTGCGAGTAAATCATACTAGTAAATAGTAATGATACCACAAACAATATATATTTAATTGTATTGATTTTCATGTTGCTTATATTTTGTGTTTTGTTCATTTTTCTATTCGACAATTTTTACAGATATTTCATCAATATAAACTTTGCTATTAGTAGCCCCTCCCAAAATAATATCGGGAAAAAAGTTAGTTCTACTATTCCCGTCGTCAGGAATACTAATTTGAATAGAAACTTTTGTCCAAGTAGTGGTAATATTAAATGGAAGAGAAGTTCCTGAAATTGGATAATACTCTGAATAACCTTCTGGCGTATCACCAGCGGTGAATGCCCCACTCCATTCAGGTAAATGATTGACTCCTCGAAACACATCTAATCGTATTGGTGCATCAGCTTTAACGTACATACTAAGCGTATAATCCTTTCCATTTTCTAAAGCTATCCTGTTATTTGGGAAATCACGACCTATAATTTGTCCCCAACCCCAAGCACCTTCAAAATTAACTATTGAAGTATAATTAGTTCCATTTGCCCCACCAGCCTCTGCGGTATAAGGAAATCCAGAACCATTCCATGTTTGCCAATCAACAACGGCACCAGTTTCAAAATCACCATTCAAACAGAGTTCAGGAGGACCAACCTGAACTAAGTCAACTTTCTCAACTGAGGCAACGCTTCCATCTAATGCCCTAGTTACCGTTAATGAAATAGTAACAGGTTTGTTAACATTAAATGTTACTGTTGGGTTTTGTTCAGTTGAGGTTGCCGGTGTGCCACCTTCAAACTCCCAGCTCCATGAAGTAGCATCACCAATTGTTACATCTGTAAATGTTACAGTCTCACCAACTTTTATCTTGGTTTCTGATGCAGTAAAATCTGCAATGAGCACAGGAAACACTGAAATAGCAAATTCCATTGATTCTTTGGTTCCATCAAAATATTCTACTTCCAAAGTAGCTATTACTTCTCCTTCTTCTTCAAAAACAACGTCAACTTCAGGTATATCTGAAGTTGCAGGAGTACCACCTGGGAAAGTCCAGACTCTATTTTCAACTCCAAGAGAGAGATCAATAAATTTTACTTCAGCTCCATTTGCCACTGTTTTATCAGTTGAAACTGTTGCTAAAAATTCTTTTGTTCTACTCTCAATGTTTGCATCATTTTCGTCACATGATGTAAATACGAATAATCCTATTAAAGCATAAAGTAAATACCTTAACGGATGGCATTTTAATAATTCTTTCATAATTGCATAAATTTAGTTTTAGTTTTAAATTGGTTTTTTGTTTTATTCACTAATACTCAATGAATGAAAATTTGTTTAATTTCACTGATTGCCTAATATTAAAATCAAATTTAAATAGTTTATAACTAAACCGTTATCAGTAATGTAACATCAATCACATATAATGTAACAATATTGTATTTTTTCAAATGTAGCATCGGCGCAATAATCTTGAGATTTGATACTAATTGATGTGTCATAATATTTCTCAATCTAACTTATCCTGATATGTAACATTTTTAGCACTTGATGTAACATCTATTGTTTCTCTCAGTAATTATTGAAACTTTTTTTTAGCTTTGTTAAACAACTGCCTTTTATCTTTATTAATTATGATTGGATAACTCCTATCATCTCATTAAAATACACTAAGTAAGTCACAATTTTAAAATGAAAACACTAAAGGAAAACCGCCATATTCTGATATTATGGTTAATTTTTTTTATCCATGTCTTTACGTTTCAAAATTCTTTACACGCACAAGAGCTACAATTTAAAACTCTAACAGTAAACAATGGACTTACACAGCACGATGTAAGTTGTATAATACAAGATAGTTTTGGTTTTATTTGGGTTGGAACTTATGACGGTTTAAACAGATACGATGGTTTTAAAGTATTAAATTTTTCACATAAAACGGGAGACATTGAAAGCCTATCAAGTAATCGAATAATCTGTTTATTTGAAGACTCTAAGAAAAGAATATGGATTGGTACTGACGGCAATGGGCTGAATTACTACTCATTACTAACAGAAAAATTTGTAAGGGTCAATACCCCTCCAGGATTTAACCTAATAAATGATATTTCTGAAAATGTTAATGGTGATGTATTTATCGCGACAGGGAATGGTTTACTCAAAATAATTGATGAAGAAGGAAAACCAACAGCAGAAATCGTTCAACTTCCTTTAACTGGTTTAAGCATTAATAAGATTTTAATAACTAGTGATAACTCTTTTTACTTTGCAACAAACACGGGTATATGGGTGTGGAAAAATAATAATTGCACTCAACTTAAAGAAATAGAAAACGAACAATATTCAGATTTAATTGAAGATAAAAACCATAATATATTGGTGGGTGGCTATAGAAGCTTAATTGTAATAAAACATCGAGATAACACTATAGTCGTAGATGAAATTGATGAATTTTCTGAAAACGTCATTACTTCGCTTTGTACATCTAATGATGGTAATATTTGGATTGGAACTTTAAATTCTGGACTTTTTAAAGTAGATGTCTCTAATTATGAAATTGAGAAAAATTATACTTCAAGTTTTTTTGAAGAGCGAAGTTTGTTAAGCAACACCGTTTTATCACTCTTTTTAGATAATACGAATACCTTATGGATTGGCAACCGTCAAGGGCTTTGTTATACGAATCTTTCGCAAAAAAAATTTAATAGCATTCCTTTTGAAGAATCAACTAAACTTCTGCAAAACATAAACATTAGTACCCTGATGTTAGATGATGATTACCTTTATTATGGTGTTCAAAATGAAGGTTGTTTTCAATATTCATTCAAAAATAAAAACACTCAAAGAATTAATACAGAGGTCAATTTTGATCCGCTTTACCTTACTAAAATTAAGGAAACAGTTTTTATCGGAACAGATATAGGTTTATTTTTAAAAGACAAAAATGATTTGTATTTAAGACAAGATAAATTAATTACTAGGCATGATCCTATTTTCCCACTAGAAGTTTCTTCAATATGTGAAGATGGAAACAGCCACAT
>NZ_DBNGMQ010000087.1:0-27280 GCF_057126245.1 Yeosuana sp.
AGATGATCAAAAAGGAATAGAAATAACCAAAGGCTTATTTAAAACAAGTCCGCTATTTAATATAGGGGCTTTTTCTGTGATGCTCATATTAGTAGCTCTATACAGTGTGTTTTGGAATTAAAAAAAAATAGTTATTTAAAAAAGAGGGACTAATTTTAGTCCCTCTTTTTTGTTATATAGGGATTTGAATCTTATTAAAATGTAATTAAGAATAGTTACAATTTGTTGTAACTGAGATTCGCAATAAAAGAAAACGAATTAGTGCTATATTTGTGTAATTATGAAAATAAGGTATTCTATATTTTTATTTATCTTCTTTATAAATGCCAATTTATTAGCGCAGTTTACACCCTATTTTCAAAATCATGTTTTATCAGAATATAATGCAGGAAACCAGAATTGGGATGTTTCAAAATCTGAAAACGGTAAGGTATATGTAGCTAATAATAAGGGATTATTAGAATATGACGGACTAAAATGGAATTTTAAAGAATTACCAAATAGGACAACAATTCGTTCTGTTTTTGCCTTTAATCATAAAATTTATATTGGATCATATGAAGAGTTTGGCTTTTGGAAATATAATTCTTTAGGAGAACTAATATATACATCATTGAGTAATTCTATTAAGAATGAAATTTCTTCTAACGAAGAGATTTGGCAAATCTTACAATATAATGATATTATTGTTTTTCGGTCTTTTCAGAATATCTATTTATTCTTTCCTGATGGAAATATTAAAAAACTAAAAACAGATTCTACTATTATTTCATGCAGCATTATTGACACTATTTTATATGTAGCTACACTTAGAAATGGAATTTATCAACTTGAAGATGGAACACTTAAACCTAAGATAACTAATAATGTTTTAGTAGATACTAAAGTTGTCTCAATAGTTAATTATAATTCCAAACTTTTAATTACTACGTCTTTAAAAGGATGCTTTATTTATGATAACAATGGAATAACTCCAGCAAATTTTGAAGTTGATATGTTTATTAAACAACATCAACTTAATCAATTCTCCATTCTTAAAAATGGCAATATGATTTTTGGCACCATTAAGGATGGTGTTTATCTTACTAATAACGAAGGAGAAATTATTTTTCATGTAAATAAAGAAAATGGCTTAGTGAATAATACCATTTTAGGGCAATATGTTGATGAAAACAATACACTTTGGTTAGGCTTAGATAATGGCATGGCATCGGTAGATTTGAGTAGTCATAATTATTTTTTTAATGATGTTTCGGGAAAATTAGGAGCCGTTTATGATGTCATTAAATTTGAAGATGTTATCTACATTGGTAGCAATACTGGTCTTTTTTATCTGGATAGTACTAATAATCTTCAATTTATAAAAGGTTCCCAAGGGCAAGTCTGGAATTTAGAAGAAATTAGAGGGGAACTTTTTTGTGGACACAATGAGGGCACCTTTTTAGTTAAAAATAAGCAATTAGTAGCTATTTCAAGTTATACGGGTGGTTGGACTATAAAAAAGGTTCCTGAAGAGAAAAATATTTTTATTGAGGGCACATATGCTGGTTTAGTAAAATTTAAAAGGAATCTCTTAAACTGGGAAGTTGTGTATCTAGAAGGAACCACAATGCCCATTCGGTTTTTAGTTTTTGAAGACCAACAGACAGCATGGGCTGCACATGCTTATAAGGGACTCTATAAAATTAAATTTAATGCAACATACGATACTATTAGAACTGAAAACTATAATAAAAAAGGAAAGTTTTCCGATTTTAACGTCAGAATATTTAAAATCAAAAATGAGATTTGTTTTAAAACTAATGACGGGTGGTTAAAATATGAACCAATATTAGATAGTATCGTCCCCTATGATTTGTTAAACAAAAATTTTGGTAGAAACTCCTATATTATTTCAGAGAATGATGTAGGTCAATTAGTATTAAAAAATGATGCTGATGTTATAACTTTTAAATCTTTATCTAATAGCAATAAGGATATTTCGCTTTCAAGTAAATACTTTGAAAACCGTTTAATAGTTGGCTATGAAAATGTATCTAAAATTAGTGACTCAACATATGCCTTAAATTTAAATAACGGATTTATGCTTATTGATAATAGATCATATTCAAAGTCAATTTTGTATGAACCAAATATTGATAAAATTGAAATTGACAAAGAATTAATAGAAATTATACCAAACAAAACGATTGATTTTAAATTGAAAAGCAGTTTTAGTGTATTTATATCTTCGGCCAAATCAACTAATCATTTTTTTGAATATTCAATCTTAGAATTAAATACTGCAAAATGGCAGAAATTAGACAATAATAAATTAGAATTAACTAACTTAAAAGATGGCGTCTATACAATAGCATTTAGAACCAGTAATTACTTAGGCGAATCATCAAAGTCTAGTACTATAAAAATAAATGTGCTACCGCCATGGTATAAAGACACTTTAGGTATAGTTCTGTATTTATTTTTGGCTGTTCTTGTGTTAATTATAATTTATGTCTTCAATAAAAGAAAAATCAAAAGACATCAAAGGCTTTTAAAGATTAAGTTTGCTAAAGAGCAACAAGAAATTTTAAGGCAAAAGACCTTAGACAATGAAAAAAGAATTGTTCAATTAAGGAATGAATCGTTAAAGAATGAATTAAAATTAAAAAGTAAGCAATTAGCCAACACAGCCATGGCATTGGTTAAGAAGAATGAAACCTTACAAGATATTAAGAAAGAATTATCAATAAACAAAGGTAGTTTTGATAATCAATATTCCTTTAAAAAGATTTTAAAAAAGGTTGATAGTTCCATTGCACATAAGGATGAATGGAAAGTTTTTGAGTACAATTTTAACCAAGTGCATGAAGATTTTTTCAAGAGTCTTAAAGAGAAAAATTCAAATCTAACTTCAAAGGATTTGAAAATCTGCGCTTACATCAAAATGAATTTATCCAACAAGGAAATAGCACCTTTAATGAATGTATCTGTAAGAGGCTTAGAAACACATAGATATAGGTTAAAAAAGAAATTAAATTTAGAAAGCGATATTTCTGTTGCTGCTTATTTGATAAATCTTGAATAATACACATTAAAAAATACGTTATTCTCAATTATTTATACGTCATTACTACGTCATATAACGTTTTCTTATTCATTTTTACTCACTTTTTTGAAGTTTAAGCATACGTCATATGTAGTTTTTGCTCACAAAAGGGTCAATGACGTATTTAAAGTGTAAATAGTTTTGACTTCAAAACTTAAATTCCTTTTAACTTGTAGTCAACTAAATTAATACTAAGATGTATATGAAAACAAAAATTATTCTCTTATTGCTTTTTCTAGTTTCCGTTAGTGGCTTTGCTCAAAACAAATCTGTCACGGGCGTCGTTACTAGTTCAGAAGACAACATGCCTATTCCAGGCGTGAATGTTATTGTACAAGGAACTAGCAGAGGTGCTAGCACCGATTTTGATGGAAATTTTTCCATTCAGACTAGTGTTGGCGAAGTATTAGAGTTCAGCTACGTTGGTTTTAAAACAAAAACGATAACCGTAGGGAACCAAAGTAATGTTAACATCGTTTTAGAAATTGATGTCGAATCTTTAGATGAAATCGTTTTAGTTGGTTACGGTACACAAAAGAAAGCGGACTTAACAGGATCTATTGTTACAGTTAAATCTGAAGATATAGAACGTGTAGCAACGGCTAATGTTATGCAGTCATTACAAGGAAAAGTGTCTGGTGTGCAAGTTGTTAGTACAGGGTCTCCAGGAGATTCTCCAACCGTAAGATTAAGAGGTATTGGCTCATATAATGATGGTAACAATAATCCTTTATATGTTGTAGATGGAATGTTTTATACCAATATTGATTTTTTAAACACCAAAGACATTGAGTCTTTAACAATTTTAAAGGACGCCTCTTCTTCGGCCATTTATGGTGTAAGAGCGGCTAATGGAGTTATAATCGTTAAAACAAAATCTGGAAATTTAGAGAAGAAACCTGTTTTTGAATATGACGGTTATACAGGTGTACAATATGCACAAAATGTAATGAAATTGGCAAATGCTGAACAATTTACAACAATGGCTTATGAGTCTGGTTCACAACCGGATATTGATTTTGTGCTAAATGCCATGCAGCGTTATGGACGAAGCAGAGTTAATCCAAACATACCGGATGTAAATACAGATTGGTTTAAAGAAATTTTAAGACCTGGACTTATTCAAAGTCATAGTTTAGGTGCCACTGGTGGTTCAGAAAATGTATCCTATTCAGTAGGAGCGAATTACTTTTCACAAGACGGTGTTTTAGATATGAAAAATGAGTATGAAAGGTTTAATGTGCGTTCTAAAGTAGATGTAAAACTTTCAGACAGGTTTAAAATAGGAATAAATAATGTGTTTAGTAATGCTACTAAATATAATGCCGAAAATGCTGCTTGGTTTCAAGCTTATTTTGCCGTGCCAATTATTCCTGTAATTGATGATTTAAATACTGAGGCATCGCCTATTAGGTATTCCAATGCTCAAATTTTGGGCTATAGAGGAACTCAAAACCCTTTTCCTGTAATGGATTTTAGTAATAATCAATTAAAAATCAGGAAACTGTTATCTAGCATTTATTTTGAAGTTGATTTAATACCAGAAAAATTAACATTTAAAACAACCTATAATCATGATTTTTCAGCACTAGATGAGCGTTATGTAAACCTGCCTTATACGTTAGGAAATAATGTGGAAAGAATTTCGGGTATTACTAAAACTCAAAATACTTATTCTAATCAAATATGGGATAATATTTTAACCTACAATGATAGTTTTGGCGACCATAATTTAACCCTGATGGGAGGTGCTTCTTATCGAGACGAAGCAGGTCATTCACTTTCAGCAAGAGGTTCTAATATTAAGGGAATTGATTATGAGACATCATGGTATCTAAATTTCGCAGAAGAAGATTCATTTTTAGGCAATAATGATAGCGGTTACAGAACGTATGGAATTTCTTATTTTGCAAGAGCAGCATACAACTATAAGGACAAATATTTGTTATATGGTACGATGAGAGCAGATGGTTCATCAAAATTCACAAAAGATCCTTGGGGCTATTTTCCTTCAGTTGGTGCAGGTTGGGTAGTGACTAATGAAGGTTTTATGAAAGATAATGGTATTTTTGATTATTTGAAGTTAAGAGCCAGTTGGGGTAAATTAGGAAATGATAATGTAGCGGCCAGTTCGGGTGCTAATACAATTAATGTAATTTCGACTGATATTGGGGATATTCAAACACCAGGTATAACTTCCACAAGTACCTTTACTGATAATACATGGGAAGTTATTGAAGAAAATAACTTTGGAATCAATATAGGAATGATAGATAATCAATTATCTATTGAAGCTGATTATTATATTAGAGACACCAAGAATGCTATCATGCCTGTTTTTGTACCAATTATTAATGCCACTATTCAAAAAAATTCTGGTGAAATTAGAAACCAAGGTTTTGAATTAGCTATCAATTGGAATAAAAGGGTTTCTGAAGATTTTAGCTATTCCATTGGAACCAATTTCACATCTTTAAAAAATAAAACATTAAGTGTTACAGATCCAAAAGGATATATCGATGCTGGAACTGCTGAATTTCGTCAAAGAACGATTGTTGGAGAGCCTATAAAAGCTTTTTATGGGTATCAAACGGCAGGTGTATATCAAAATCAAGCACAAATTGATGCAGATCCTATCGCAGTTGCAAACGGCTTAGTTCCGGGAGATTTAATATATAGAGATATAAGTGGTCCAGATGGAACACCAGATGGCGTTATCGACGATAACGATAGAAAGGTATTAGGCTCTTACCTGCCAAAATTCATGTATGGAGGTAATATAGGAGTTAACTATAAAGCCTTTGATTTTTCTCTTAGCTTTTATGGACAATCAGGTAATAAAATTTTAAATAGAAAACGTGGTGAAATAATTTTTACCAATGATACCAATATGGATGCCGATTTAGCCATCAACCGTTGGCATGGAGAAGGTACAAGCAACACATATCCGTCATCGGCTGGATTGCGTAAAGGGTGGAATCAAAAGTTAAGTAATTTTTGGGTAGAAGATGGTAATTTTTTTAGAATTCAAAATATACAATTAGGCTATACTCTTAAAAAAGAAAAACTTTTTGGTAAAAATATGCCAGAGATGAGATTTACTTTAACAGCAGACCGTCCTTTTACATTCTTTAATTATAACGGATTTAACCCAGAGGTTTCTGATGGTGTGGATAGACAAACGTATCCTGTTCCAGGAGTTTATAGGGTTGGTGTTAATATTAAAATTTAAAAAACAACATTGAAAATGAAAAATTTAAAAAACGCATTGAATTTTAGTGTTATCGTACTTTTCATGCTGAGCTTTATAGCATGTAGTGATAAGCTAGATTTACAAGAAGGTCAGCTCAATACCGGAGATGTTGATTACACGAATACAGACGATATGATTCAACCACTGATTGGTGCATATAATGCATTTGCTTCGAGAGGATGGGAAGAATATTTGTTATTGTCTGTGAGAGGTGATGATGTAAATGCTGGAGGTCTTGGGGATCAACAAGATTTTGCAAATACAGACTTATTTATTTACAACAAAGACTATTGGATGTATAATTCGCTTTGGAACTTACATTACTCCGATATTGTTAGTGTTAATAATGCAGCTGCTTTAATTGAGAATTATAAAGCGTTTGCAACGCCAAGTGAAGCTGTTAAAGCAGATCAATATATCGCCGAAACAAAGGTGTTTAGGGCGTGGTTACATTTCAATTTATCAAGAGTCTGGGGAAGTGTTTTTATAATCAATACAGCGGTTCCGGATGCCGAAATTCAAGCTGGTGTGGCAACTAAGGATGAAGTGATGCAATATATTTCGGATTTAATGGATGAAGCATTACCATTTCTTCCAGATATGCGCCCAAATGAAAGAGATGATATTCCAGGAGGCGTAACCAAACATACGGCTTTGGCTATAAAAGCATTAGCTAATTTAGAGCTTAAAAATTATCAAGGAGTTGCTAATGCTACCGGTCCTATTATTGCTTCTGGTAAGTTTTCTCTTTTTCCAGATTTTTATGAAGAATTTAAAAAGCCTGGAGAGTTGAGTAATGAGAATTTATTAGAAATGCAATATTCAGATTATAACTCTGGAACGGGGGATACCTTTTATCACTTATACGCGCCTTTTGGATCTCAAAACTGGACACCTGCAAGAGAAAATGCAGAAAGCGGATGGGGCTTTTATGAGCCAAGTATGAAATATATTAAGTTTATGCTTGATCGAGGCGAAACGATTCGCTTAGAAACAAGTGTATTGTTTACTAATAGAGGCATTACTGAATTACAATCAGACCCAACTTATGCAACGCTTCCTAGTTGGATTTCCAATACAACGAGGGATGGCGATGTAATAAATGATTATGCTCGTGCTATGTTTTGTAGTGGAAAACAGTATTTACCTTCAATACAATTAACAGATGGTAGAAATAATTATGGAGCAGGTAAAAATATGATTTGCATACGGTATGCAGAAATTTTACTGATGCATGCAGAAGCGTTAACTCAAGGTGCATCTAGTAGTGCAATGTCTGCTGATCAAGCGGTGAATGAAGTAAGACTAAGAGCGGGGTTAGGAACAATATCTGGCGTGACTACGCAACAGGTTATGGATGAAAAATTTGCTGAAATGGCCATGGAATGGGGAACCCGTTATTATGATATGATTAGATTAGGTAATTATAGCGAGTTAAGTTATGACGGCAGGACGTTTACTGCAGACAAGGCATTATTACCATATCCACAAGCACAAGTTGACGCACTTCCGTTAGGAGATTAATAACTAAACTAAATTAATATGAAAAATATTTTAAAATATATAATTGGTCTTTTCATGATACTTTTTGCCGTATCATGTAATGATGGTATAGACCCAATAACGAAAGTTGATCCAGGGGTTGATGAAACAGCACCTGTTGTTAATATAATTACACCTACAGAAGGTACATCCATTAAAGTCTTTGAAGATGTTACGTCAATAGATATTAAAATTGAAGTGACTGATGATATTGAAATAACCGACATATCAATACTTCTAGATGGTACTAAAATAACAGGCTTTGATTCTTTTATGGATTACCGCAGAGCTTTAAAAGAATATACGTATACCAATTTAGTGGATGGAGATCATGTTTTACAAGTTATCGCGACCGATATAGAAGGTAAAACAACGTCAAGTGAAGTTAATTTTAGCAAACAACCTCCATATACACCACTTTTTGATGGCGAGTCATTATATATGCCTTTTGATGGCGATTATAGAGATTTAATAGGATTTGAAGTAGCGGATCAAATAGGTGCACCAGGTTTTGCTGGTTCTGGTTATGCAGGTACGAATGCATATAAAGGAGCAATAGATTCTTATTTAGAATTTCCAACAGATGGGTTATTAAGTAATGAATTTAGTGCGGCTTTTTGGTATAAAGTAAGTGGAGACCCTGGTCGTGCTGGTATTTTAGTTGCTGGTGCTGATGAGAATCGAACTCAAGGCTTTAGATTATTTAGAGAAGGTAGTGGCACAGAACAACGTATTAAATTGAATGTAGGAACAGGTACTGGTGAGAGTTGGAATGATGGAGGTGTTATTGATGTTACTGCAGGTGCATGGGTTCACGTGTCATTCACAATTTCACAAACCGAAACTAAAATTTATTTCAATGGTATTGAAGTAAATTCTGCTACGTTAGCGGCTCCAATTGACTGGACTGGTGTAGGACCTCTTACCATTGGTGCAGGGGGTGCGACGTTTAGTTACTGGGATCATAAATATGACAATAGTGCTTTTGATGAATTACGAATCTTTAACAAAGCACTTTCTCAATCGGATATTCAAATCATGATAAATGCGTATAGTCCGTATATTCCTCAATACGCTGGTGAATCTTTTTATATGCCTTTTGATAAAGGTTATATAGACGTCATTGGAGGTCGTGCAGCTAATGTTGTTGGCTCACCAGAGATTACAGATCAATCTTATGTTGGAGATGGTGCCTTTTTAGGAGCAACGGATTCTTATATAACATATCCTGCTGAAGGCCTATTAACGAATCAATTTAGTACGACCTTTTGGTATAAAGTAAATGCAAACCCAGACAGAGCAGGTATTTTGGTTGTAGGTAATGACACTCCTGAAAACAGGAATCAAGGATTTAGGCTGTTTAGAGAAGGAAGCGGAACTGAACAACGTATCAAATTGAATGTAGGAACAGGTGGCGGAGAAAGTTGGAATGATGGCGGTGTTATTGATGTCACCGCTGGTGAATGGGTTCAGGTTGCTGTAACCGTTTCAGATACGCAAACCAAAATTTATTTTAACGGCGTTGAAATGAATACAGCAGATTTAGCAGCTCCAATAGATTGGACCGGATGTAATACCTTCACAATTGCATCTGGTGCCCCAACATTTGATTATTGGGATCATAAGTCTGATGGAAGTACTATTGATGATTTAAGATTTTATAATAAGGCACTATCACCAGAAGACGTAGTACAAATTGTTGGCGGATCATACACGCCACCATATTTTGGTTCAACATTGTATATGCCTTTTGACGGAACTAATGTTGATAAGGTTACAAACACCAATGCAACTGTTGTTGGAATTCCTGATTTTGCTGGAGAAAGTTCAGTAGGAACCGATGCTTATGCTGGTGCAGCTGATTCTTATTTAACAGTGCCGACAGATAATTTATTAGGAAGTCAATTTAGTGCGGCATTTTGGTATAAAGTAAATGCTGATCCGGATAGAGCAGGAATTCTAACAGTTGGGCCTCCAATGAATGGAGCAGATAATGATCTAAGTTCAGGATTTAGACTATTTAGAGAAGGAAGCGCTACGGAACAACGAATAAAATTGCATGTTGGCACAGACGGTGGAGACGTTTGGAATGATGGCGATGTATTAGATCCTACAGTTGGAGAATGGGTACATATTGCATTTTCCGTTTCAGATACCGAAACTAAAATTTATTTTAATGGGGTTGCTGTAGCAAATGTAGGTGACATGACAGGTAAACAAGTTAGCTGGGTAGGCTGTGATATATTGTCAATTGGCTCAGGTGCTCCGAGATTTATAGCATGGGGTCATTTGTCAGATTCCAGTTTTATAGATGATTTGCATGTGTTCGACAGACCAATAACAGTTGAAGAAATTGAACAAATTATGGCAAATTAATAAAGAAACTAAAACTTTAATTGCTCTAGGGGTTTTAAAGTTTTAGTTAATATGTTTGTTTGAGTAATTGTTAGTTTTTTATTTGAATTTAGCTGCATTTTAAATGCAGCTAAATTTCTTAACCCTTTTTTTAATGACTCGTTTTAATCTAAAAATAATCTCTTTTTTTTGTGTTATAATCTTATTCTTTAATTGTAAGAATAAGAAGGAATCTATTTCAATAACAGAAAATAATACAGGATATAATACTTTAGAAAATAACTTATTAGACAGCATACAAAAGCAAACCATCAATTATTTTTGGGAAGGGGCAGAACCAAATTCTGGACTCGCTAGAGAACGCTTACACATGGATAATATCTATCCAACCTCTCCTAAAAACACCATAACTACAGGTGGTAGCGGTTTTGGTTTAATGGCTATTTTAGTCGGTATTGAAAGAGGATTTATTCCACGTAATAAAGCGCTTAATAGATATTTTAAAATAGTTGATTTTCTTGAGGAAGCAGATAGATTTCACGGTGCTTGGCCTCATTGGATAAATGGAGAAACCGGTAAGGTTGTTCCTTTTAGTAAAAAAGACAATGGTGGCGATTTGGTTGAAACTGCATTTTTGGTTCAAGGGCTTTTAACAGTTTCTGAATATTTTAAAGATGGTGATAGTGAAAAAGAACAACAACTGGTTTCTAAAATTGATAGGCTATGGAAAGATGTAGAATGGGATTGGTATACAAAAGGCGAAGATGTATTGTATTGGCATTGGTCTCCTGAATATGGCTGGGAGATGAACTTTCCAGTTGGTGGTTATAATGAATGTTTAATCATGTACGTTTTAGCGGCTGCATCTCCAACCCATCCAATATCAAAAGCAGTTTATGAAAAAGGATGGGCAAAAAATGGCGCCATTATTTCTAAGGATTCTTTATATGGTGAAGCTCTTGTTTTAAATTATTATGAAGGAGATGATGCTCCAGTAGGGCCACTATTCTGGGCACATTATTCATATTTAGGGTTAAATCCCAAAGGTCTAAAAGATCAATACGCTGATTATTGGAAATTAAACCAAAATCAAGCAAAAATTCATTATAAATATGCTTTAGAAAATCCTAAAAACTTTAAAGGTTACGGAGATAGTCTTTGGGGTTTAACCTCAAGTTATTCAATGAAAGGATATGCAGGCCATAGACCAGGAAATGATTTTGGAGTTATTTCACCAACAGCGGCGTTATCATCATATCCATACACCCCTAAAGAAAGTTTGAAAATGCTTAAAAATCTTTATAAAAACCATGATTCACTTATTGGTAAATATGGACCTTATGATGCGTTTAGCTTACAGGAGCATTGGTTTTTACCAAGATATTTAGCAATAGATCAAGGTCCCATTCCAGTAATGATTGAAAATTATAGAACTGGGTTGTTGTGGGGTTTGTTTATGAAAAATAAAGATGTACTTAATGGGCTAAAAAAATTAGAATTTACAATTGATTCTCAACATTAAAATAGCAATTCATGATTAGATTTTATATTATCATATTTACAGTTATAATTTTTTCTTCTTGTAGTTCAGATAATGGACCAGGCTATGAAGAACCTTATGTTCCTGGGTCTGATGAGCCAGCAGTAGATCCAATGACAGATTCGGAAATCATGGATTTAACTCAAAGAGAAACATTCAAATATTTTTGGGATTTTGCTAATTCAAGTTCTGGAGCAGCCAAAGAACGGTATCATCCAAACAATCCAACATTAAATCAAAATGTGGTGACTACGGGAGGAACAGGTTTTGGTTTAATGGCTATTTTAGTCGGTATTGAAAGAGGCTATGTAACCAAAACAGAGGGGTTAGTCAGATTAAACAAAGTTTTATCATTTCTTGAAAGTGCCAATCGGTTCCATGGAGCTTGGCCCCATTGGATGGATGGCGGTACAGGTCATGTCATTCCGTTTAGCACAAAAGATGATGGTGGCGATTTAGTTGAAACGGCTTTTTTAGCACAAGGTTTAATTTGTGTGAAAGAATATTTTAAAAATGGGTCAACTGATGAAAAAGCCTTGTCAAATCTTGCAGATGTACTTTGGAAAGGCATCGAATGGAATTGGTATACACAAAATCAGAATGCATTATACTGGCATTGGAGTCCAAATTACGGATTCGACATAAATATGAAACTAAGTGGATATAATGAAACAATGATAGCGTATGTTTTAGCCGCAGCATCACCAGATTATTCAATAACAAAAACAGTTTACGAAGAGGGTTGGGCAAATAATGGCGCTATACGTTCTTCTGAATTGCAATATGGAATTCCTTTGGTGTTAAATCATGCTGGAGGTTCAAATTTTGGAGGTCCTTTATTTTTTAGTCATTATTCGTTTTTAGGATTAAACCCTAAAAACTTATCAGATCAATATGCTAACTATTGGAATCTTGTTGTAAACCATACAAAAATTAACCGCCAATATTGTGTTTCAAATCCTAAAAACTATACAGATTACGGTATTGATTGCTGGGGGTTAACGGCGAGTTATTCAAGGAATTCCGACGAATCAATTGGCTATTCAGCTCATAGTCCTTCAAATGATTTAGGCGTGATTTCCCCAACAGCTGCTATTAGTTCAATTGCTTATACGCCTTCAGAGTCTTTGGATGTAATGCATTTTCTCTATCAAAAAAAGGACCAATTAATGGGAGTTGCTGGCTTTTATGATGCCTTTAGTCCTCAATATAATTATTGGGTTGCAGAGGCTTATTTGGCAATTGATCAAGGACCAGAAATAATTATGATTGAGAACTACAGAACCGGATTGCTCTGGAATTTATTTATGCAAAACAGCGATGTTAAAAAAGGATTAGACAAATTAGGTTTTAATTATTAATACTTTAAAATGAAAAATAAAATATTACTACTAATATTTTTATTTATGGGGTTTTCAAGTGTTTTATGGGCACAAAATAAAGACCTTTTTTCAAAAGAGTTATTTATTGGCGGTAAAGACACATTAAAGTATCGATTATTATTGCCTAAAAATTTTTCAGAAGATAAAATGTATCCATTAGTTTTATTTCTTCACGGTAGAGGGGAGCAAGGAAACGACAATGAAACCCAATTAGTTCAAGGAAGCAATCTATTCTTAGAAAATTATAGTAAAGATGAATTTCCTACAATTGTTATTTTTCCACAATGTCCAAAAGATGATTATTGGTCTAATGTAAAACGAGATTACTCAAAAAAAGGACTTGAAAAATTTAAATATAAACGTATGGGAAGACCAACAAAATCAATGAAACTTGTTATTGATTTTATGGATTATTTTATCAATACCCCTTATGTTAAAAAAGATCAAGTTTACGTTGGCGGACTTTCAATGGGTGGTATGGGAACATTTGATATCCTAAAAAGAAGACCCGATATGTTTGCAGCCGCCTTTCCAATTTGTGGAGGAGGCCATCCAAAAGCGACAAAAAAGTATGCAGACAAGGTATCACTTTGGGTTTTTCATGGTGGTAGAGACGACGTCGTAATCCCTTATTTCGCTTTGAGGATGGTGACAGCACTTCAAAAAAGGGGAGCTGACGTTAGGTTAACCTATTTTGAGCATGACAATCACAACAGCTGGGATTCTACATTTGCCGAACCAGAATTATTACCGTGGTTTTTTTCAAAATTAAAATAATAATAATGAATAGACTAATCAATATTAAATACGCTTTATTAAGCATTACAGTATTACTAATCGTAGCATGTAATTCAAATGAAAAGAAATCAGATACGTTTTCTAACAATAATCCTTTTGAAGAAAAAGTAGATTCTATATTGAATTTAATGACTGTTGATGAAAAAATTGGCCAGCTTAATCTTCCTGTTTCTGGAGATATTACAACAGGCCAAGCCCAAAGCTCAAATATTGCTAAAAAAATAGAAGAAGGAAAAGTAGGTGGCTTATTCAATATTAAATCTGTCGAAAAGATTTATGAAGTACAAAAAATAGCTATTGAAAAGAGTCGATTGAAGATTCCTTTACTTTTTGGAATGGATGTTGTTCACGGGTATCAAACAACATTTCCAATTCCATTGGGACTATCATCTTCATGGGATTTAGAGTTAATTAAGCAAACAGCACAAATGGCGGCAAAAGAGGCCACAGCCGATGGCATTAACTGGACGTTTGCTCCTATGGTAGATATCTCAAGAGACCCACGTTGGGGGCGTGTTTCCGAAGGTTCTGGAGAGGATCCTTTTTTAGGAAGCGAAATAGCCAAAGCCATGGTACAAGGTTTTCAAGGGAACGATTTAACCAAGAACAACACCATGTTGGCATGCGTAAAACATTTTGCGCTATATGGCGCTCCTGAAGCAGGCAGAGATTACAACACGGTTGACATGAGCAGAATACGCATGTATAATGAATATTTACCACCTTACAAAGCAGCTATTGATGCGGGAGTAGGTTCTGTAATGGCATCATTTAACGAGATTGATGGCGTTCCGGCAACAGGAAATAAATGGTTGCTAACAGATTTGCTAAGAGACAATTGGGGTTTTAATGGGTTTGTTGTGACCGACTACACTGGACTTTATGAATTGATTCCTCATGGTATGGGAGATAAATACCAAGTAGCTGAGTTAGCTTTAAAAGCAGGCGTAGATATGGACATGGCAGGCGATTCACCAGCAATTCCTGCTGCTTTTGTTAAAACATTGAAACAATCTCTTGAAGATGGAAAAATATCTATGAGTGACCTCGACACAGCTGTAAGACGCATGTTAACAGCAAAATACCGATTAGGTTTATTTAATGATCCTTACAAATATTGTGACTTGAATCGATCTAAGACCGAAGTTTTCACTCCTGAAAACAGAATGTTTGCTAGAAAAGTTGCATCCGAATCAATGGTACTTCTTAAAAATGAGAACAATTTATTACCGTTAAAAAAATCTGGAACCATTGCACTTATCGGGCCCTTAGCAAATACAGCGGTTAATATGGCTGGAACATGGAGTGTAGCCACAAAACAAAATCTATCTATCCCTTTATTGGAAGGTTTGAAAAGCGTAGCTGGAGATAAAACCAAGGTACTAAACGCTAAAGGGAGTAATGTTGATTATGATTTGGAATACGAAAAAAGAATAACCATGTTTGGTAAAGCAATACCTCGTGATGGAAGAACCGACAAACAACTATTGGATGAAGCCTTGTTTATTGCTTCTAAATCAGATGTTATTATTGCAGCTTTAGGGGAAACAGCCGAAAGGAGTGGCGAATGTAGTAGTGTAACTAATCTTCAAATTCCACAAGTTCAAAAAGATTTATTAAATGCCCTTTTAAAAACAGGAAAGCCAGTGGTTTTGGTTTTATTTACAGGAAGACCTTTGGCAATTACTGAAGAAAATGAACATGTGCCAGCAATATTAAATGTTTGGTTTCCTGGTAGTGAAGCAGGTTTAGCAATATCTGATGTGCTTTTTGGGGATGTAAACCCTTCAGGGAAATTAACAGCTACGTTTCCAAGAAATGTAGGTCAGGTGCCAATTTTTTACAATCATAAAAATACAGGACGCCCCTTAGGGAATAATGACGGTACGTTTGAAAAATTTAAATCAAATTATATTGATGTTCGTAATGAACCCTTATACCCGTTTGGTTATGGGTTAAGCTATACGGAGTTTAGCTATAGCAATTTGAAGTTAAGTTCAAATCAACTTAATACAAATGGTTCTATTGAAGTGTCTGTTGATGTTACTAATTCAGGTAATTATGACGGAAAAGAAATCGTGCAATTATACATTAGAGATCTAGTTGGTTCTTTAACAAGACCTGTAAAAGAACTTAAAGGATTTCAGAAAATTGAAATCAAAAAAGGAGACACTAAAACCGTAACGTTTAAATTAACTGTTGAAGATTTGAAGTTTTATAATTCTAATTTGGATTTTGTTGCGGAATCAGGAGAGTTTGAGGTGTTTGTGGGAACAAATTCTGATGCATCACTAAAATATACATTTGAGTTAGTGAAGTAATATTTTTAATAAAGCAATTAGTTAAATTCAGATGAAATTTATTTATAAATACAGCCTGTTTTTTTTTCTGTTACTAGGGATTCAGTCTTGTAATAATAAAATAGAATCAGTTGATGAAAACATAAAACCAAAGCGACCTAACATTCTTTATATTATGGCCGATGATCATGCTAAACAAGCTATTAGCGCCTACGGTCATCCCATTAGTAAATTGGCGCCAACACCAAATATAGATCGCATTGCATATGAAGGTGCATTGTTTCAAAATAATTTCTGCACTAATTCTATATGTGGCCCCAGTCGTTCCGTCATATTAACAGGGAAGTTTAGTCATGTAAATGGGTTCAGAATGAATGGAGATAAGTTTGATGGTAGTCAACAGACGTTTCCAAAATTACTTCAAGAAGTAGGTTATTCGACTGGAATTGTTGGTAAATGGCATTTAGGTGGATTACCTCAAGGATTTGATTATTGGAAAATCATTGAGGGACAAGGACATTATTATAATCCCACTTTTATATACCAAGGGCAAAATGGAAAGGAAGCTGATACATTGGACGTCATGGGTTATGCTACAGATATCATTACCAATCAGGCCATTGAATTTCTAGATCAAGTAAAAAATGATGATAAGCCATTTATGTTAATGTTGCATCATAAAGCACCCCATAGAAATTGGATGCCAGCATTACGGCATTTAAATAAATATGACACTATTCAATTCCCTTTACCAGAAACTTATTTCACGAATCATGACGAATCATTAGGTTCACAAGATCAATTACAAACCATTTATAAGGATATGTATGAAGGTCATGATTTAAAGATGACGAAAAGAAAAGGAAGTCCTGTATTAGCATGGAATCCATGGACGAACGATTTTGATAGAATGACACCTGAGCAGCGTGCTATATGGGAAGCAGCATATCAATTAAAAAATGATGCATTTCATGATGCGCATTTATCAGGAAAGGAACTGGCAGAATGGAAGGGACAGCGCTATCTTCATGAGTATTTGTCAACAATAGCAGCTGTCGATGAAAGTGTAGGTAAAATGTTAGATTATCTTAAAGAACATGGAATGGAAGAAAATACCATTGTGATTTACACAACCGATCAAGGTTTTTATTTAGGAGAAAAAGGATGGTTTGACAAACGTTATATGTACGAAGAATCACTTGCAATGCCGCTATTGATAAAATACCCAAACCATATTAAGCCAAAAACGGTAGTTAAGGGACTGACTCAAAATCTTGATTTCGCAGAGACGTTTTTAGATTATGCCCAAACTGAAATTCCTAAAGATATGCAGGGAAAATCATTCCGTCCGTTGTTAGAAGGAAAAATGAATGATGATGATTTTCGTGATGCTATTTACTATCATTATTACGATTATCCCGCATTTCACATGGTAAAAAAGCATTATGGGGTAAGAACTAAGCGTTATAAATTGATGCACTTTTATGATGATATTGATACATGGGAATTATATGATTTGGAAGAAGACCCGAAAGAAATACATAATCAAATTGATAATCCTGAGTATGATGAGATTGAAGTTAGCTTGCATCAAAAACTAGATTCTCTCCAAGAATTATATAAAGTCACAAAAAAAGAATTTGAACAAGCTCCAACAGAATCAATAAAAAGAGCCTATAAACAATTTGAAAAACTACGTGGACATTCTGGTGTTTATTATGACCCAATGACCAATACAGATAAAAAGTTATAATAATGAAAGAATTATTTATGTGTTTAATTGTATTGTTTTGTTTTTCTTGTCATACAGAAAAGGAACAAAAAACAGAGCAAGTTTCAATCCCTTCAGACACTAAGAAATCATTTAAAACCTATTGCAACCCTATAGATATAGATTATTCCAATATGTCGCATTACAGAGCCAAGAATAAGGTGTCTTATCGCTCTGGTGCAGATCCTGCCGTTGTAAATTTTAAAGGAAAGTATTTCATGTTTGTGACCCGTTCTCATGGCTATTGGATGTCTGATGATATGAGTAATTGGACTTTTATAAAACCTCAAAGTTGGTATTTTAATGGGTGCAATGCGCCTGCTGCTGTAGTTAAAGACGGAAAAATAGTAGTCTATGGCGATCCCTCAGGAAGTGGTACTGTGATTGAAACTGATAATCCTGAGCTAGGTGATTGGAAAACTAATTATGCTGTTATAGATATTCCCGGTGGCATCTAAGATCCCGATTTGTTTGTTGATGACGATGATAACGTGTATTTGTATGAGGAAACTTCAAATTTGTGGCCGATTCGAGTTGTGGAATTAGATGCTGATAATTATTATATTCCAATTGGAGACCAAAAAGATTTGTTTACCCTTCATCCAGATGCGCACGGTTGGGAACGTTTTGGTCAAGATCACAAATCTGATTTAGCACCCTATACTGAAGGCCCGTGGATGGTAAAACATGATAGTATTTATTATTTGGAATATGGAGCACCCGGTACGCAATGGAATATATATGCTGATGGTGTTTACACGAGTAAAAATCCGTTAGGACCTTTTGAATATGCACCTTACAACCCTATTTCTTATAGACCCGGCGGATTTTTAAAAGGGGCTGGCCATGGCAGTACTGTGAAGGATATTAATGAAAATTATTGGCATTATTTAACTATGGCAATATCTGTAAATTATAAATTTGAACGACGTATTGGAATGTATCCGGGCAGGATTTGAAGAAAACGGACAAATGTATGTTAATACAGCTTATGGTGATTATCCGCATTATTTGCCAAACACCATAATGAAACAGCACAAAGAACGTTTTACAGGCTGGATGTTACTGTCTTATAAAAAGCCTGTGAAAACAAATTCTCCATTGGTAAAAAAAATATTAATGTGGTTGATGAAAGTGAATCTGGCTTCATGCAAGAACAAATTAAAGAGTTTGATATTTTTAAAATTAATGATGAAGAAATTCGTTCGTGTTGGGTGTCGCAGTCTAACAACGATTCCATTTATGTTGAAATTGATTTAGAAAGTAAGATGAATGTAAAAGCTATTCAAATCAACTTTCAAGATTTTAATAGTGACATTTTTGGTAGGCCGGATGATTTAAGGCAACAGTTTGTGATTCAATCATCTTTAGATGGTAAAAATTGGAACACTATTGCAGATTATTCTGAAAACAAAAAGGATATGCCTCATAGCTATATAGAGTTAAAAGACGCTGTAGATGTTAAATATATTCGGTACAATCATGTGTATTGTACTAATAATTACTTGTCAATTTCAGAATTTGGAGTGTTTGGTAACGGATATGGAGATGTTCCTAAGCGACCGTCCAATTTAAAAATTACAAGATTAGCAGATAGGCGCAATGCCGAATTAGTATGGGAGAAAGACAAAAGTGCAATAGGATATGTGATTTATTGGGGTATCGTGAAGGATAAATTAAATTTATCGGCATTAATGTATGACAACCCAAATTATGAATTAAGAGCCTTATACAACAATAAATCGTACTATATGCAAGTAGAATCCTTTAATGAAAGTGGTATTTCAGAAAAAAGTAGTATTATTTTTGTTGAATAAAACCAATTTAAAATGAAGTATTTCTTAGCAGTCATTTGTTTTTTTTTCTTGATGAATATAAATGCTCAAGACGTCTCGGTCATGACATATAATATTAAACTAGATTATCCAAAGGAAGGAGAGAATAGCTGGACAAACAGAAAACCATTTTTCATTAATCAATTAAAATTCTATACCCCAGATATTTTGGGAGTTCAAGAAGTACTTCCCAATCAAATGAAGGATATGGATAGTTTACTGGTAGATTATAATTTTGTTGGTGTTGGCAGAGATGATGGCAAGGACAAAGGAGAGTATTCAGCTATTTTTTATAATAAAAAGACGTTTAAGGTTTTAAAATCATCAACGTTTTGGTTGTCTGATACACCAGAAAACGTTTCTATGGGTTGGGATGCTGTATGTAATAGGGTTTGCACGTATGCCCTACTAAAGAAAAAAAAAACGAATAAGAAGCTTTGGGTGTTTAATACACATTTTGATCATGTTGGTGCAGAAGCGAGAAAAAACAGTGCAATTTTGATTATTAAAAAAATAAAAGAGATTAATACAAATAACCTTCCAGTGGTTCTTATGGGCGATTTTAATATGGAAGCCGCTCACGAAAGTATTCAGTATGTTAAAACCTATTTAAAAGACTCTCAAGAAATTTCTAAAATTGTATTTGGACCAACAGGTACATACAACGGCTTTAATTTTAACGAACCAGTTACTAGGCGCATCGATTTTATTTTTGTTAGTCCTAGAGTAAACGTCAATAAATATGCTGTTTTAAGCGATAGTAAAGATTGTAAATATCCTTCAGATCACTTGCCTGTTTATGTAGATATAGAGTTAAATTAATAGAGGTAAGCGTGCTTATTTGGTTATAAAAATAGTTAATTAAAAATAATCATAAAAGTTAATGCAACTAATTTGATTTGTATTCTCATTAGAGATTATTTTTATAAACTGTTATAGACTGGTTCATTTAGAATTTTCTATTTTGTTAGAAACTCAATCCCAATTTTACTTATTAATTCTGGGCTCTCACTAAAAACTTCATGTGGTGTGTTTGGTAAAACACATAATTGACTTCCAGAAATTTTTTGAAATAATTCAATGCCATGCTCAAGTTTAATAACGTCCCTGTCCCCAAAAACAAGTAATACTTTTGCACGTATATTAGAAAGTATCTGGTCTGTAATTAACACATCTTTAGAATACATTCTGGTTATATCAGTAATGTATTTTTTCCATTTATCCTTTTCAGGAGATTTACTTTTATAATCTGCTAACCATTCTTTTTGATGGGTTTCTATAAAAGCTGGATTAATGAGCTTCAAATACTCAAGGACTTCAGCGTTTATGCCATCCATTCTACTATTTACTCCTGAAGCAATAATTTTCTTGACTTTATCAGGTCTCTTTGCAGCTAAATGTAATGCTGTAATACCACCATCACTATATCCAATAATAGAAACACTATCCAATTTGAACTGGTCAATCATTATTGAATAATAATCAGTCATTGAGTCAAAACTTAAAGAATCTGCTTGTTGGGATCTTCCGTGTCCCGGACTATCCACTGCAATAACTCTGTAATGCTTTGATAAATTGGGGATGACTTGCTGAAAATCGTGAATTGAGCCGAATCCACCGTGAAATAATAATAATGGTATCCCACTACCATATTCTTCATAATAAATATTCGTATCATATAGAGTGACGTACTTCCCTTGATTTGAGCCATAATTAATTTCTTGACTAGAACTCTTCCATGAAGAAACAACAAGAATTATAAGAACCGAAATTAATTTGTGTGATTGCATAATATTATAATTCATTATTTAAACTTGTTTATAACGCTTTTTTATAAGAATAGTGCGGTTTTGTGTGCGAGTTTTTCCGAAGGAAAATCAGACATCACAAAAGAGCGCTAACCTTTGATTAATCAACTAATTTAGAAAAAATGGAACGAACCAGAGGAAATTCATAAGGAATTTTCAAAATAAGCACTTGCCAAAGCAACGAATTAATCACGGCGTTGGGCACAGTTTCTTAAAATAACTTAACACTTAAAATATTTTCGAAAAGTTCTTTAGTGTTATTGAGATTTCCTAGTTTTTTCAATCACCTTGACCTTTAGTGTTCTTAAATTACTAGTTGGACAATCGAAAGAATCTGTTTGGACTTTCGCAATAGAGTTTGCCACTTCAATACCTTTAATGACTTCACCAAAGACAGTATAATTTTGATCTAAATCTGGTATACATACTATTGATTTATAAACTTTCCCTTGGTCTTCTGGAATGCTGTATTGCTCAAAACTTTCTTCTGAACGAGCTAATTTTAATATGCTATCGGAAAACATAGTGACTCGTTCCCAATTCTCGTCATTAATAGACTTTTGTATTGAGTCAAGGATTGGTTTTTTATTGGAGTCATTTTTAAAATAATCTTGCGCCATCAGCGTGTTAGTTCTTTCTTGGGATTTATTCAGTAGGCTATCGTTGTAAACCCCTCCTTCAGTAATATAAAACTACATTCCCGAAGATGCTTTTTTGGATTGCCATATTGCACTGCAGCCAATGCACCTTTTTTGTGAAATAAATTTCGGTTAAATTCAGCATCTATAACATAAGGTACATCTCCTTCACCAAGTGTATCACCAGGCTTAGCTTTTTTGCTGTCAGGATCTCCTCCTTGAATCATAAAATCTTTAATTACACGATGAAAAAGGAGGCTGTAAAAAGCACCATTTTTAGCAAGATTGATTAAATTGTCACGATGCAATGGAGTTTCATTGTATAACTCAATAGTCATATTACCATAGTCAGTTATCATTTCAATGGTTCTTCGTTGTTCTTCATTGGAGTTTGAAGGTTTTGTTCAGCGAATCATTGTGCCCAGCGATTAGGTATGTTTACTAGTAGCTATACCCACACTATTAATATACCTAAAAGATGAATATATCCTGCAAATATGGTTGAGTATATTCACTATTAGCATCTGTATTATTAATAAAAAAATACTCTAATATTTATTACAAACTACTATTTAAATTATTTTTCTTTTATTCATGCAAAAATAAATGGATAAGTCTTGATTGATTCTTTACCCGAAGAGGGCATAGCGCCTTTAAAAGAAGTAGGGAGAAAACTTAATGTAAAAATAAAGTAAATTGTTTTTTAACAAAGTATAGAAATATGGCTTTTGCTTCTTCAAAAGTTAGTCTACCAAAATTAACTTATAAATTTTTGACTCGTAATAAGGAAGTTTTAAATACGGTCATAGTCTTAACAAATATTCTAAGCCATTTAATTTATAATATTTGTTTATTTTTAATTTGTACTTAATAAATAGGGTAGTACGATTTTTTTGAACTTTAATATATTAGTGTAATAGTATATAGATATAGGCATTTGTCTATATCCAATTGTTAGTGATAAATTCAATACGTATTATATTAATCTTCGCACTTTTATTATCTTAGTTTATTAATCTGAAAATCCTCGCGGATTTTCACGCAATGAAACCATACACAAATACCTTATGGACAATAAAAAAAACTATAAATGACTTTAGGATCAACTTTAATACAACAAGCAGAATTTAATCCTAGGATTAGGACGTATATGTTATTGGTAATCGCCTTTATCATGACGATCTCTGTGGTAGGAATACCCTTCCTCATTTTTTGGTTTCTTGGACTTGGCCAATATATCAGTAGACGCTTTTATGAAAATCTTAAATGCCAATTAACAGATAGGCACTTGGAGTTTAGAAAGGGTGTGCTTTTCAAAGTTGAGAAAACGATACCCTTAGAAAACATTCAGGATCTGACGTTTATAGACAATCCTTTACTAAGGTATCTTGATCTACGGATCCTGAAAATTGAAACTGCAGGGCAGAGTAATCCTCAAGGGAGTGATATGGAATTGATCGGCATTGTTGACTCTTCAGCTTTTAAGGAGAAAGTCTTACACCAAAGAGAATTGCTGGTATCTATAAACAGAATAGACATTAGCCAGACAAAAACAAATGATGAACAAATTCTGGATATTCTAGGGGATATCAAGGATATTTTGAATGAGATAAAGAATAAATAATACAGCCCATAACAAAACCTAAACTGTATTAAACACAGTTTAACCAAACCGTTGTACAAAATAAATTTTTTATCGTAGGGGAGATTTCAATATTTAGTATTTTGAACACGCCGAAAATTTGATTTTTTTATTTATTTAAAAGGGAAACAAGGAATCTTCTCCGCTACGCTAAAAAATAATTTTAAAAATATATGGAAAATCTATGGTTAAGGCTGAATACGGAAAAATACCCATATATCTTAGATTCAGATAAGGAAATAATAGATAAATTCAATAGCACAAGGACTAATGAAGATTACAAAATTAGACTAGACAATCTGCCTAATTCATACGCAGAAAATTTTAATGAAGCAAAAATTTTATTACTACAACGAAATCCTAGCTCAGAAATTCTACCCGGATTAGAACCAACTGAAAATAATGAATTTTTAGTTTACAAAAATTTAAAATATGGTCTTGCTAAAAGCCTAAAACATGAAGATATGGCTTTTCCTTTTTATTGGCTTAATCCAGAATTTATGTTAACTGTTGGTTTTAAATATGGGCATATTCTGGATAAATATGCGCCAAAGTTTTAAATAGTTTCAATACGGTAAAAAAATGAACTTAATACAATATCCACCTAACAAGCCAAAAATATTTGAGTTCATATTGGATAATATCCTAATAATGGGCATAATTACAGGTGCAGTTTTAGTGATTTTAGCAATTGTAAAATTTATAGAATATCGAGACGCGAAAAAAGATGATAAAAAGTAATTTAATTATCTAAACAAATCAAATCTCAGAAAAGAACTATAAATGCAGTATTGATATTACTTATCTTATGTATTGTAATATTTGTTTATTTCCTAATTGAGATGAACTAATGACTTCAATTAGTTTATAAACTAATTAAATTGGGTTTAGTTATGGTTGTTATTGGCTTAATCTGTTATGAAGTTTTTGAACTTCTAACTATGTTATTATAAGAGATTGCATAAAAGTAAACGCTAAATTATTAACAGTATATTGAAGTATGAATAAAAAATACATAAAATGGATTGCGATAACTGTTTTGGTTGTTTCAATTATCGCAGTTGTGCTGTACCTTATAGTGCTGTTTTGGCAATCTTTTATTGATTTTGAGGTTTTTAAATAAAATTTAGAAAGTCGGTTTTAAATGAAAAGATATTTGACTATTTTTAGAATATGCTATTTATCGACTGCTTTATCGCAAATATGTACACGTTTAACTTAGAAGGATTTATTTTTTCTTCTATTTTATTGGTTGTTTCGATTTATATGATAATTGTAGGATATAAAAAAGGTATTAAAAAGGGAAGTGCAGGTAATAAGTTTAGGACATTATGGAGTGTTTTTTTTTATATTGGTATTATGCTATTATTACCTGTTTTATTTCTTTTCTATATTCATTTTAGCTCATTTCAGTTTCCTTTTTGACTATTTGGTTTGAAATAAAATTACTTTTTTAGTTATATTAAAATAACGATTTTGCATCGAGCATGAAAGTCAGTTTTAATGGTGCTGTTTTAGTTTGTCTGCCACGCTCTTTATCTGTACTATCTGATGCTTCACTATAATAGGTGTATTCTAAAAGTAGTAAAGCAGCATTAAAAAATGCCTAACGGAATTTTTTCCAATTAGACATAATTTAAATTCTCGAATGGTTGGTTAATTAATAGCATTACAAGTATAGAAAATAAAAGTAGGATATACAATACTCAAATTGAGTAATTTTAAGTCATTAACATTTGTTAATGTGTAGTCAATTTATCAAATGTACCTTGTACTATTCTTAAACTTGATATAAGTTAATTAATAGCAATGAGAGAATCATTCTTCAAAAGGTGGTTCTCTTTTTTTTATAAGCTTATTGCATAATTATTATAAGAAAAATAACATAAATAAACTTAATACGAAAATAGACACAACATATTGTAAGTCAGTGCATAATCAATAAAATATATCTTTATTTGTAATCGATTAGTTTGGTTGGTTAGTTATAAAGAGAATTATTCTGCTAAAGATGGTTCTCTTTTTTTATACATTTTTAATTCTGGCGATACCATATTCCGTAACATTCTTCCTTAGATTATTTATAGTATTGTGCATTAATGATTATTCAGAAAATATTCAGAAAGTAATTTATAATTACATTGGGACTATCTTAAATAAAAATGTATAATAATTAACGGTTAACGTAAAGTATTAATCCTTATACAAAACAGATTCCAGTCTTATGCAATATGTATAATTCATCATATTGATTAATCAAGTTTTTTTAACTTAATTGACTACAATTATTTTATAATTAATTGATGTAGAATGAAGGTTTCTCACATGAGATAATCATGTTTTATAATTTCATTCAATAACAACAACTATTTGAGATTGCAGTATGATTTAGGGGGGTAGGTCAAATCACTAAAAACCTTACAGAGATTACATCGCATCTTAGCAATTATTTTACTCGGCGCTGGAAATGGGGTGGGGTATAAAACAGTTGAACTACTTAATTATAGGTATAAAAGAATGATATTTCTCATATTTCAACAAATAAAAGACTGCTTACTTTGTAATGTTTATTAATGATAGCCCCCTATTAATTAATAGCGTGAAATTGAGAATTGTTCTGCTTAGAACGGTTCTCTTTTTTTATAATCTATACTTACAATTCATAACCTAACAAAAGTCATTTTTTAATCATTACAAAAAACCTTCTTTTGTAGTATTATGTAATGTTATTTATTGGTTGGTTTTAATGAATAGCTATAAAGAGAATTGTTCTTCTTAGAACGGTTCTCTTTTTTAATGCTCTATTACTTACAATTCAGAACCTAACAAAAGTCATCTTTTTTATAAAAAAAAATACTTTTATTTATCGTCAATAATAAATATAGATGTGACTAATTCTAAAAAAGGGTAATTCTGGGAAGGATTACTCTTTTTTTTATCTATCCTTTATAAGAAATTTAATTTTTAAGGCCTTCTCTTAGATATGTAAATTTATTTGATTAGTCACATATTCTATATTGTGCATAAAGGGAGAAGGTTTTTTAAATTTTAACTTGTAGTATTTTTATTATTTATAATATTCTTAAAATCATTACTAAAGACATTCGCATTAACTGTTATGCCATAGATAAGTTCTTTGTTGAGGTAGTTTATGATGCTGAACATAACACCTTAACAGAAGTAAGGAGTTTTAAATACGAGCATAGTCTTGATAAGTATGCTCCTCAAATTGATTGTTAATCTTTTCTGATTCAGTTAAATTTGTTTATCCCCCTACTAAAATTTATAATGACATTAATCATTTCCTATTCTTTGAGTAATATCTAAT
>NZ_DBNGMQ010000088.1:0-53926 GCF_057126245.1 Yeosuana sp.
TTAAAATACCATCTCATAATATCCCTGCATTTAAGCCAGCAAAAGTTTTTGTTGAAGGCGTTAAAACAAATGTAGACGTTAAATAAAGCATTAAACGAATTATTAATTTAAAAGATACTATTTATGCCAAGTGGTAAAAAACGTAAAAGACATAAGGTAGCGACGCACAAACGTAAGAAACGTAGACGCGCTAACCGTCACAAAAAGAAAAAATAGATCAAAAAAGTAGTTAGATTAGCTGCTTTTTTTGGTTTTAAAAACAAAACGTTCTTTGAAATGAGTTCATCAAAATTTCACACTTTTTAAGTGCTTTTTGAACTCCACGGATTTAAAAAATCCTGTGACTCTGCCAATTAAAAATTAATTGGTAGATAAATAATGTATAATCCATCTGTTGCGCTATGGCGTAATGGAATTAAAATTAACTAAATGGATAAAGAATTGATCATTAGATCTAGTTCCGAAGCAGTTGATTTTGCCTTATTAAAAGATGGAAAACTTGTTGAATTACAGAAAGACGAAGGAGGTAACAAATTTTCAGTTGGTGATGTGTTTATAGCCAAAATACGAAAAGCTGTTCCAGGTTTAAATGCTGCATTTGTAAATGTGGGTTATGATAAAGATGCATTCTTGCACTATCATGATTTAGGCCCAAAACTTCCATCGCTTTTAAAATTCACAAAAAGTGTAAGCACAGGTAAACTAAGAGATTTTTCGTTAAAAAATTTCCCATTTGAAAAAGATATTGATAAAGACGGCAAAATTGCCAATGTCTTAAAATCAAATCAATCGCTATTAGTACAAATAGTAAAAGAGCCTATATCAACTAAAGGTCCCAGAATTAGTTCTGAGTTGTCCATAGCTGGTAGATATATTGTTTTAGTTCCTTTTTCTAACCGTATTTCTATTTCTCAAAAAATAGAAGACAAAGAAGAAAAAGACCGACTAAAACGATTGGTAAAAAGCATTACGCCACCGGGGTTTGGCATTATTGTACGCACTGTAGCACAAGGCAAAAAAGTAGCAGAGCTAGATAGAGATTTACAAAATTTGCTTAGTCGTTGGACGGCAATGTGTAAAAAGCTACACAAAGCACATCATCCCAGTAAAGTATTAGGAGAAATGAATAAAGCCTCGTCAATTTTACGAGATATATTCAATGACACCTTTACAAGTATTCATGTAGATGATGAAGCGCTTTACATTCAAATTAAAGATTACGTGCAAGAAATTGCACCAAACAAAGAATCAATAGTTAAATTGTATCAGTCTAACGTTCCGATTTTTGAAAAATTCGGTATTGAAAGACAAATTAAAACCTCCTTTGGTAAAACCGTTTCTATGTCAAAAGGTGCGTATCTAATTATAGAACACACCGAAGCCCTTCACGTTATAGACGTAAATAGCGGAAACCGGTCTAACAAAGCCAATAACCAAGAGGATACAGCATTAGAAGTTAATTTAATAGCTGCTGCCGAAATGGCTCGCCAATTACGATTACGTGATATGGGCGGCATCATCGTAGTAGATTTTATTGATATGAAAAGTGCTGAACACAGGCAACAACTGTTTAACCACCTTCGCGATGAAATGAGCGATGATAGAGCTAAACACAAAATATTGCCACCAAGTAAATTTGGTTTGATACAAATTACAAGACAACGCGTTCGCCCAGAAATGAACATTAAAACTAAGGAAGAAAATCCTGATGAAATAATGAATGACTCTGAGGTTGAAGCACCAATAGGAATCGTGCAAAAAATAAATCACGACCTAGAACAACTATTAAAAAAAGACTATAAAAAGCTGACTTTAAACACACATCCTTTTATAGCAGCCTTTTTAACAAAAGGTTTTCCATCAACGCGTTCAAAATGGTTTTTTGAACACAAAAAATGGGTTAAAGTTTTACCAAGAGATGCTTACACATATTTAGAATATCATTTTTTTGATAAAAATGGTAAACAAATTAAATAATTAAAAAAAGCCTAACTTTTTAAAAAGTTAGGCTTTTTTGTTTTAATACGTCTTTGCGAAAAAAATTTCTAATTAACTGTGGTAATCTGTTTTTACGTTTGGGGATTACTTCGTAGAATACTCCTCGTAATTATTTGGATTATGGTGCTGGATTAGGAATCACTGCATGAACCGCATTTATTTGAGATAATACCTCATCACTTAACCTAATGTTTATGCTATCTATATTTTCTTTAAGTTGCACCAATTTTGAGGCGCCAATAATATTACTGGTTACAAAGGGTTGCTGATTTATAAATGATAAAGACATTTGCGCCAAGCTCATATTATTGTCTTCTGCAATTTTTAAATAATGTTTAGTGGCCTTTGTAGATTGCTCACTGCTGTATCTGGCAAACCTAGGATATAATTTTAACCTGGAATCATCACCTGCTTTCCCATTAATATATTTACCAGAAAGTACACCAAATGCCATGGGAGAATATGCTAACAAGCCCATATTTTCTCGCATGGAAACTTCAGCCATATCACCTTCAAAAACTCTATTTAATAAAGAATAGGCATTTTGAATGGTACTCATTCTAGGTAAATCATGAGCTCTTGACTCTTCAATATACCTCATAGCTCCCCAAGCCTTTTCGTTGGACATGCCGATATTCCGAATTTTACCTGCTTTAATTTGTTGGTCCAGCGCATACAATACGTCATTAAAATTATCTTTCCATTCATCACTTGGGTTATGCTTATAGTCTCTAATACCAAAGGTATTGCTTAAGCGCTCTGGCCAATGAATTTGATACAGATCAATATAATCAGTTTGTAACCGTTGCAATTCTTTATCTACAGCGTCTTTAATTGATTCCTTAGTAAGACCTGTTGTCCTAATATGTGCTGAATAATCACTAGAACGACCAATAATTTTACTCGCTAATATTACCTTATCTCTATTCCCGGTTTTTTTAAACCAGGTGCCAATAATTTTACTTGTTCTCCCCTGTGTTTCAGGACTCGCCGGAACAGGATACATTTCAGCAGTATCAAAAAAATTAACCCCTTTTTCAATGGCATAATCCATCTGTTCATGGCCTTCGGCTTCAGTATTTTGATTGCCCCAAGTCATTGTTCCAAGGCATATTTTACTAACTTTTATATCACTATTTGGTAATGTTGTATACTTCATAAATTAGATTATTCAACAATTAGATTCATTAGATTTTTAGAAGAATTGTAAATATAAAAAAACCTTTCAGAGAAATAGAATCTGAAAGGTTTAAAACTTTGTTAATAATAATGTCTTAATTTTCGTTTAATAACTTTGATAACTCATCTAACTTAGGAGTTAAAATCACTTCTATTCGTCTGTTTTTAGCTCTACCTTCAGGAGTATCATTGGTAGCAACAGGCGCATATTCTCCTCTTCCTGCAGCTGTTAAGTTTTCAGGGTTAATATTTACATTTTCTCTTAATATATTAACAATAGCTGTAGCGCGTTTGGTTGATAAATCCCAGTTACCACTTAATTGACTATTGCCTTGATAAGGTACATTATCTGTATGTCCTTCAATAAGTACCGCAATTTCTGGATTCTGTCCTAACACTGTTCCTAATTGGTACACCGCTCTTTTCCCTTCGGTTCCTACAGCCCAACTTCCAGAATTAAATAACAGTTTGTTTTCCATAGACACATATACTTTTCCATTACGTTGCTCTACGGTTAATCCTTTGCCTTCAAAATCTGTTAACGCTCTTGATATAGCATCTTTTAAAGCGGTCATAGCAGCATCTTTATCGGCTATCACCTTTTCTAATTCTGCCACACGGTTTGATCTGTCTTCTAATTCTCTTTTGAGTTTTTCTAATCGCTGATTTTCAACTGCTAAGGCTTGTTCTTTTGCTTCTAACTGCGCTAATAATTCTCGATTTTTTTTAGAATTTGCTGCAATGGCTGCCGAACTATTTTTTTCTAAAGCATCATATGATGCCTTTAACGCATCATAATTGGCTTTTGTAGCATTATAATCACTTTGCAGTCTATCACGTTCTACAATGGCTTCATCATAAGCAGATTGAAGTTGTTTTAATTCATTTTGGGCTAAGGTTTTAGCACTTAAAAGCATATCGTTTTCATCTGAAAGCTTTCTGTTTTCTTTCTTTAAATTATTATATTTCCCCTCTAATTCTTTATACACTTTTGGCGATACGCATGACACTAAAAAGAATAAAGTTAATACCGATATTGAAATTTGTTTTATCATCTTTTAATTCTATTAAGGTTTTAATTTTCTATTTCTACTAAAATGGGACAATGATCACTATGAACAGCATCTGACAATATAACGGCTCTTTTGATATTTTCTTGCAAAGGTTTTGCCACCATAGCATAATCTAAGCGCCAACCTTTATTATTAGTTCTCGAATTAGCACGATAACTCCACCACGTATAATTGTTAGGTTCCTTATTTAAATATCTGAAGGAATCAATAAATCCGCTATCTATAAAACCTCCAATCCATTCGCGTTCCACTGGTAAAAAACCAGATACTTTGCTCAATCCTTTTGGGTTATGAATATCTATTTCTTCATGACATATGTTATAATCGCCACAAATGATTAAATTAGGAATGTCTTTTTTAAGCCTATAGATATAGTCTTGAAACATATCCATATATTCAAATTTATGATCTAAACGCGCATCATTAGTCCCAGAAGGCAAGTACAAACTCATTACCGAAACACCATGCCCGCCTGCAGAACGGGCAGGAAAATCGGCTCTTAGGTTTCGTCCTTCAAAATCCATTGATTCAATTCCTGTGCCATATTCAATATGATTTGGTTCAATTTTACTTAAAATAGCAACACCACTATATCCTTTTTTTTGAGCACTAAACCAATAGTTGTATTTGTAACCTGCTTCAACAAAAAGATCTAAATCTAGTTGCTCTTTTAAGGCCTTTATTTCTTGCAGGCAAATAACATCTGGATTAGCACTTTTTAGCCAATCTAAAAACCCTTTATTTATGGCGGCTCTAATGCCATTAACGTTATATGATATAATCTTCATTATTCGTAATAAATTATTGTGAGATCCTGCCTTTGGCCGGGATAAGTCACTTTTTACAAAAAGTGAGTTAATTTTAGCTAAAATAAATAATGCGTTACTTTTACACTATTATTTTATGGCACATTTAACGAAAACTATTAACAAAATATTTTAAACGATTTTTAGTTTAAGTATCAGATGAAGTTTACACCTATACTTTTTTTCCTTTTGATCGGATTTTGTGCTGTGTCTCAAAACCAGAATTCTAACTATAGAACAAAAAAAGTTGCTGTAAATGATACTATTGTTATTGATAGCCTTAGTATTAATCCTAATTTCTTTTCGGTTAAAACAAAAGATGGTTTATATGTAGATGAATCAAATTACAGTGTTGATTTTCCGAAAGCGATTTTAAGATTTAACACTTCCATTGAAACTGACTCTATTATAGTAAATTATCTTAAATTTCCAGATTTTTTAACCAAAACGTACCAACAATTAGATGAGAAGATTATTGTTGAAAACAACAAGAATATTCAAACCCTTTATAAACTAACACAAAGCAATAAGGAATCAAATTTTGTGCCTTTTGATGGCTTAACAACTTCGGGAAGCATATCCCGTGGTGTTACGATTGGCAACAATCAAAACTCCGTTTTAAATAGTGAATTAGATTTACAAATTACAGGTAAATTAAATGATAAGATATCCCTAAGAGCCTCTATTCAAGATGCTAATATCCCACTACAAGAGAGCGGCTACTCACAACGTTTAGATGAATTTGATCAGGTTTTTATTGAGTTGTTTAGTGACACATGGAATGTGCGTGCTGGTGATATAGATTTAATTAAGACCAATTCTTATTTTGCCAACTTTTCAAAACGCGTTCAAGGATTAATGTTGAATGTGAATCTGGATGAAGAGGATGCGGAAACTGATCTATTTGCTGCCGGTGCTTTAGTAAGAGGGCAATTTACTCGTAGTCAATTTACGGCTCAAGAAGGGAATCAAGGGCCTTATAAACTTCAAGGTCAAAATGGAGAACTATACGTTCTTATTGTTTCTGGAAGTGAAACGGTTTACGTTAATGGCATCGCTTTAAAACGCGGTGAAGACGAAGATTATATTATAGATTATAATGCCGGTGAAATTATTTTTAACTCCACATTTCCTATTACTTCAGAAATGCGTATTATTGTAGATTATCAATACAGCGAACGTAATTTCTCTCGATTAGTTGCCTATGGTGGTGGTGAATTCAAAAGTGAAAAACTAAATATTGGCGTTTCGGTATATTCCGAAAATGATGCTAAAAATCAACCTTTGCAGCAAAATTTGTCTCAAGAACAAACGCTTATCTTATCAAATGCTGGTGACGATACGTCTTTAATGGTATCGCCTTCTGAGATTTCTGAAACCTATAGTGACAACCGCATTTTATATAGAAAAGAACTCATCAATGGTTTTGAGGCGTTTGTGTTTTCTAATAACCCAGATGATGATTTGTATCGCGTTACATTCAGTTTAGTAGGCGCGAATCAAGGCAATTATATTTTAAGTAATGTGAATGCAATAAGCAATATTTACGCATATATTGAACCCATAGCAGGAATTCCACAAGGAAATTACGCACCTATTACACAACTAATTGCTCCTACAAAACTTCAAATGGCGGTACTTAATGGAAGCTATCAACCTTCAGAAAAAACCAATATTAATTTTGAACTATCAGGAAGTAAAAACGATCTCAATTTATTTTCAAATATTGATGATGAAAACAATGATGGATTTGCTAGCAAACTAAAAATAGCGCAATATCTCATTAAAAATGATAGTCTTTGGAGTTTAAATACGTTTGCCGACATAGACTATATTCAAAAGAATTTTAAAACTATTGAACGCTTATATAAAGCCGAATTTGCAAGAGATTGGAACATTGAAAATCCACTTGGTAACCAACAGTTTTTTACATCAGGCGTAGAATTACTTCATCCTAAAAAAGGAATGGCTACCTATCAATTTGAGCATTTAGGGTACTCGGAAAAATTTAGCGGAAACAGACATGTTGCAAACTTCAATTTAGTATTAAACAGATTTAATATTCAATCGTATTCCAGTTTTCTTAAAGCGTCATCAAACATAAACACCTCCTCATTTTTAAGGTCATATAATACGTTTACATTTGGCATGAATAAAAATTGGATAGGGACTAAAATAGCTATTGAAGATAATGAGCAAAAAGATAAAATTACCGCAACCCTTACACCATTAAGTCAGAAATTTAAATCGTATGAAGTGTTTTATGGTATTGGAGACAGCACCAATGTTTTTGCCGAAATAGGCTATAAAAATAGGGTTAACGATAGTATTAGAAATAATGAGCTTCAAAAAGTAAACAGTTCTAACACCTTTTATTTAGACGCTAAACTTGTTCAAAACAAGCACACCAATTTGTCTTTGTATGTTAACTACAGAACCCTTGACAATGTTGATCAGAATATAGACGACGAACAATCAATTAACTCCAGATTACAATACAACCAAAAACTTTTTAAACAAATCATTCAATGGAATACTGTTTTTGAAACCAATTCAGGCGCCTTAGCACAACAAGATTTTACTTATGTTGAAGTTGAACCCGGACAAGGAACCTTTACTTGGATAGACTATAATGAAAATGGCATTCAAGAACTTGAGGAATTTGAAATTGCACAGTTTCAGGATCAAGGAAAATATATAAGAGTCTTATTACCAAATAGGGTATTTATAAAAACGCATCAAAACAGGCTGAGTCAAACCTTAACCGTCAATCCTGCTCAATGGTCTGTAAGTCAAAGTAAAACTCAGAAATTATGGTCTCATTTTTACAATCAAACCAGTTATTTAATTGACCGAAAGATAAGAAGAGATGGTAACAATTTTAATATCAACCCTTTTAAAACCGATGTAGACAATCAACTTGGATTACAATTAAACCTAAGAAACGTCTTATTTTTTAATAGAGGCAAACAACATTATACAACGTCTTACACCTTTTTATCAAACAAATCTCAAAATATTTTATCTGTTGGATTTATTAAAAACAACTTAAAAAGTCATCAAATAAATTTTAACCATAAAATTGAAGAATCTTGGTTAATCGAATGGCTCACTGCCTTTGACACCAATGAAAGTGTTAGTGAAAATTATTCAAGTAAAAATTATAATTTCAATAAACAACGCTACAACCCCAAATTGTCTTATTTATTTGATGATAATAGTAGGTTTGATGTATTTTATCAATATGCTTCAACTTCAAATACTACTGGAAATTTAGAATCTTTGAAACAACAAAAATATGGCATATCATTCACCTTTTCTAAAAGTCAAAATGGCGCTATTAATGGTGAACTTAATTATTTCTCAAATGATTTTTTTGGAAACCCTAATTCGCCTGTAGCTTATCAAATTCTTGAAGGATTGCAACCAGGAAAAAACTTTACTTGGAGTTTATTAGCTCAAAAAAAACTAACTAAATTTTTAGATTTAAACCTAAGCTATTTTGGAAGAAAGACCGAAACAAGCAAGACAATACACACGGGAACTGTTCAGTTAAAAGCCTATTTCTAAAAAGTAATTTCGTCAATTTGTTGAAAAACTGTGATGATATTCTTTACAGATTCAATATAAAAGTTAGCATGAATTTTTTCAAAATCATCATTTGGTGTATGATAATCTTCATGATCGGCAACTCCAAAATATAAAAAAGGAATCTCCTTTTTATGAAATGACCCATGATCAGATGAATACGTCCAGTTTTCTAATTTGTCATCGCCATCATGACCAGCAATTAATTTTACATTTTCAGATTGCTTAAAATTTGATATAAGATATTTAAGGGTCTTATTATATCGTGTTCCAACAACAAACAATTCATTGTTATCACTACGACTTATCATATCCATATTTAAATTAACTATGATAGATTGTAAAGAAACTTTAGGATGATTTACAAAATATTTTGACCCATTAAGTCCTAATTCTTCGGCATCAAAAGCTGCTAATATCACGGAGTGTTTTGGTGGATTTATTATAAAATATTCAGCAAAACTAAACAAAGCACTTACCCCAGAGGCATCATCATCTGCGCCATTATATATTTGACCATTCTTAATACCTTCATGATCATAATGTGCACTAATAACTATATACTTATTAGGTGTTTCAGTACCTTTTATAAGGCCCAAAATATTTGTTCCATTATAACTCTTTCCACTTTTAAAAAAATTGAATGCTTGCGTATAATTTTCAACAAAAGGTAAAACATTAAAATTATTAAATTCGTTGATAATATAGTTCCCAGCCTTTATGCCTCCTCTTGTTCCTGTACGTCTTCCCTCAAAGGTGTCAGAAGATAATATTTTGATATGCCTTAATAATGATTCTTCATTAAAAAATTGCTCTAAAATTGAATCATTATAACTGTAAGAATTACTGGTTTGTCCGTAGTTAAAACTGAAAGTAAAACTAACGAGTATGGTAAAAAAAATGGTTCTAAGGTACATCTAGGCTTCTTAAAAAATTGGAGGGCAAAGCTAAATAAAAAATCCCATGTAATTACATAGGATTCATTTTTTGTTTAGATAGGTGTTTGTTAAATATTAGCTTTCATTAATTCTCTGTTCATGCGAGCAATAGTCTCTAAAGAAATACCTTTAGGACATTCAACTTCGCAAGCTCCTGTATTGGTACAGTTACCAAAACCTTCTAAATCCATTTGAGACACCATGTTTTTAACACGATCGGCAGCTTCTATTTGACCTTGGGGTAATAATGCATATTGTGATACCTTGGCTCCTACAAATAACATCGCTGATGAGTTTTTACAGGTTGCTACGCATGCGCCACATCCAATACAGGTAGCAGCATCCATAGCCGTATCAGCTGCATATTTAGAAATTAAGGTGCCATTAGCATCCTGTGTATTTCCAGAAGTGTTAACCGATATAAAACCACCTGCCTGTTGTATCCGGTCAAAAGCGCTTCTATCTACAATTAAATCTTTAATTACAGGAAAAGCTTTAGCACGCCACGGCTCAATATAAATCGTATCGCCGTCTTTAAAACTACGCATATGTAGTTGACAAACCGTAATGCTTGTATCTGGTCCGTGAGCGCGTCCGTTTATATACATAGAGCACATCCCACAAATACCTTCACGGCAATCATGATCAAATGCTATAGGTTCTTCATCTTTATCTATCAGGTCTTGATTTAATACATCAAGCATTTCAAGAAAAGACATGTCTGGCGAAACATCATCGACCTTATAATCAACTAGTTTGCCTTTATCGTTTGCGCTTTTTTGACGCCATATTTTTAGTGTTAATTTCATAACCAATCTGTTATTTATAACTTCTTTCTTTTACTTCAATATTTTCGTACTCTAATTCCTCCTTATGTAAAACAGCGTCCTTAGGTTCTCCTTTATATTCCCAAGCAGATACAAATTGGAATTCTTTCCGTCGCATTGCTTCACCCTCAGGTGTTTGATACTCCTCTCTGAAATGTCCACCAGCCGACTCTTCTCTATGTAATGCATCTTTTGCAAATAATTCTCCTAATTCTAAAAAGTCCGCAACACGTCCAGCCTTCGCAAGCTCTTCATTATATTCATTTGCATTTCCAGGAATTTTTACATCTTTCCAAAATTCAGCTCTTAATTCAGCTATTTCAGAAATAGCCTCTTTTAAGTCTTTTGCATTTCTTCCCATTCCACATTTATTCCACATAATTTTTCCTAATTTTTTGTGGAAGTGATCAACCGAATATTTACCGTTATTGTTGATTAATTTATCTAAGTTCGACGTCACTTCTTTTTCTGCTTCTTCAAACTCCTTAGAATCCGTTGGAATTGGTCCCGTACGAATATCATCCGCTAAATAATCTCCAATCGTATAAGGCAATACAAAATAGCCGTCAGCTAATCCTTGCATTAGGGCTGAAGCACCTAATCTATTTGCACCATGATCTGAGAAATTAGCTTCTCCTATCGCGTATAATCCAGGTACCGTCGTCATTAAATTATAATCCACCCAAATTCCACCCATAGTGTAATGAACGGCTGGAAAAATCATCATGGGTGTTTCATACGGATTCTGATCCACGATTTTTTCGTACATCTGGAATAAGTTTCCATATTTAGCCTTAATTATTTCCTTCCCTAATTTTTCAAGTAGTCCTTTATCATTTTCATCAAGTCCCTTAACATGGGCTTGCTCTTTTCCATATCGTTCTATTGCTGCAGAGAAATCTAAATAAACAGCTTCTCCTGTTTTGTTTACTCCATAACCAGCATCACAACGTTCTTTTGCGGCTCTTGAAGCCACGTCTCTAGGCACTAGATTCCCAAATGCTGGATAACGACGTTCTAAATAATAATCACGATTTTCTTCCGCTATATCAGTTGGTTTTAATTTACCTTCTCTAATCGCCAGCACATCTTCCATATTCTTAGGCACCCAAATACGACCATCATTTCTTAAAGACTCAGACATCAATGTTAATTTAGACTGATGATCACCAGAAACTGGAATACATGTTGGATGAATTTGTGTAAAACAAGGATTTGCAAAAAAGGCACCTCTTTTGTGTGCTTTCCACGCAGCTGTTACATTACTACCCATTGCATAGGTTGATAAATAAAACGCATTACCATAACCTCCAGTTGCCAAAACTACGGCATGTGCTGAATGACGCTCAATCTCACCAGTCACTAAATTACGTGCTATTATTCCTCTTGCTTTACCATCAACAATAACAACATCGAGCATTTCATGTCGATTGTACATTTTTATTTTGCCACGACCTATTTGACGATTCATGGCAGAATAAGCACCCAATAATAATTGCTGACCTGTTTGTCCTTTAGCATAAAATGTTCTAGAAACTAACACCCCTCCAAATGAACGGTTATCTAATAATCCGCCATAGTCACGAGCAAAAGGAACACCCTGTGCGACACATTGATCGATGATGTTTGTTGAGACCTCAGCCAAACGATAAACATTTGCCTCACGTGAACGATAATCACCACCTTTTACGGTATCATAAAATAATCTATATGTTGAATCCCCATCACCCATATAATTTTTAGCGGCATTGATTCCTCCTTGAGCTGCAATAGAATGCGCGCGTCTGGGTGAATCTTGAAAACAAAATGATTTCACATTATATCCTAGCTCTGCTAAAGTTGCAGCAGCCGAACCACCTGCTAAACCTGTACCAACGATAATCACATCAATAAGACGTTTGTTCGCTGGATTAACAAGGTTAATTTTATCTTTATATGTTGTCCATTTATCTTTAAGTGGACCTTCTGGTACTTTTGAATTTAACGTTGCCATATCTATGATAATAGGTATTTAAGGTGATGATAAAGTGCAACAACTATAAACCCTAAAGGAATGATAATTGAGTAAGCTTTACCAATAGTTTGTAATGTTTTCTTTCTCCCAGCCGTTACTCCCATAGACTGAAAAGCAGATGTAAATCCGTGAGCCAAATGTAGTCCTAAAAGAATAAAGGAAATAATATAGAAAATGGTTCTTAGGTGATCGTGAAATTTCTCAGATAATTCTTCGTAATAACGAAATCCGGAATCTAAATTTGCTGGATCTATAAGTCCAGTCATATCGCCTCCTACATATTTCACAGTAATCTCGTGGATCCAGAAATCATAAAAATGTAAGCCTAAAAAAGCAAGTACAACGAGTCCGCTATAAATCATGTTTCTGCTCATCCATGTTGAATTTGCAGCACCATGATTTTTTGCATAGGAAACTCCTACTGCTTTTTTGTTTTTAATTTCTAAAATAAATCCTAATACAAAATGAAACACTACACCAAAAATTAAAACGGGTTGTAATGCAAATTGCACCAGAAGATTAGTTCCCATAAAATGGGACATCTCATTAAAAAGAGACTCGCTAAATACAGAAAGAAGGTTTACCGACACATGTATTATTAAGAAAAACATTAAGAAGAAGGCTGAAAGTGCCATGGCAACCTTCCTTCCAATCGAAGATTTAAAAAATCCGCTCATTTTTTTGAAGTTATTTATATACACACAAAAATACACTTCAAGAACATTATTAACAAAAACTAAGACACTTAAATATTTATTTAGAATGATTTTAAAGAAGTTTAAAATTGTTAACAAAAATGGCACTTTTAAGTGCCATTTTTTTAAATATTCTACATATATATACTACTCTAAAATAATTTTTTTGGTTACAAAAGCATTATCAGAATGAATGTTTAAAAGATAAATACCTTTAGAGACCCCTATTAAATTAATTGTATTTGTTCTTGAAGCACCTGAAATATCAAATTCTGATATCATTCTTCCACTTAAATCATAAACAACAGCCTTTGTTAGATTAATCTGCAATTCATTACTTATATAAAATTCTCCTTTAGAAGGGTTTGGATAAAGCTTGATGGCATCGCTAAAAGCAACATCATCAACACTTAAATTACATACATATGCTGTCATTGCTGATGTTCCTGAATAACAACTTGGTACACTTGATTCATTTATAGATTGAATATAATTACCTGCTGTTATATTATCCGGGTGCAAAACACGCTGTTGTTCACTATTTGAAATAGCATAATACATAATATCTCCACTATTGTCTGTATGACTAGAAACATCAATAACATGACCTAATTGATGACCATGACCGAGCTCATGAAGTGCTACGCTTTGAAAATCATATTGAGGAAAACCAGGTAAGCTTGAACCGTAATACCAATTTTCAGCATCATCAAAAACAATATCTAATTCATAAGTAAAAACACTATAATTAGCCAAGGTAGAACCACATCCATCAAGATAATAAGTACACTGCCCCAGAACTCCATCAGGTAATTCATTTCCAATATCAAATCTTATCACATTAACCCCATCATCAGCAACTACATCTGTAGAAGTAACTGCTCCAATGGTCCAATTCACACCTGTTTCACAACGCCAGGTATCTAATGCTTGTAAAAAAGAAGATTTTGCTTGATTATTTGAATTAAAATTTGTTTCCATATGCCATTCATAACCTCCACTCCCATCGCTATCCAAAAGTCTTGAAGGATAGGCATAATCAACAGGACCTGAACCTAAATCTATTGAAGCTATAGCATTAATCTGAGAAAATGTAACAGTTAAATCTGTACTTGACTCAATACTGCTTAGCGAGGCATCTGTTACCTGAATTGCACCTGTTCCCGCTTCTGCCGGCACTTCAACTGTAATTAAATCATCTTCCCAAGACAAAACTTGAGAATCTAGCGCTTCAATAAAAGTGGAACCTCCATCGTCTGCATTTTTAAAACCAACTTTACCTTGAGTCAACCCAAAACCTGACCCATTTATTCTAAGAACCATTTTTGTTCCGGCAGTAACGGTTGTTGGTGTGAAATTGGATATACTCGGAGCTAACGCTTTATTATTTTGAGATGATTTTAACTGTAATAAATTAACATCAACAACAGATATTTCTATATATTTGGATTTCGTAAATCCGGTAATTTTATTATAAAAAACTGAAGTAACACCTTTGCTTTTACTAAAAGGATTTACAACTATATCTGATTTTAAATTGTACTTATAAAACCCTTGTAACGAACTGTATACTTTAAATTGTTTTGTTATGCTTTTTGAAAACGTAGAAAGAGATGTATCATTATCAAAAAGTGTAAAAACACCAATATCTCCTTTATTCAATTTTAAGCTTGGAAAAACTAATTGATTTTTAGAACCAATAACTCCACCTTGCGTAATAACTTCAATAGTGGCTATAGGTTCTCCCTTAAAAACTTTATAAACTTCTACTGTATTGGCAGTATAAATTAAACTGTTTTGCCAAAAAGATCTTTTAGAAACTACCTTTCCTTCGATTACTAAAGTTGACTTATTAATCTGCTGCTCTAAAGATATTTCTTTAAGCATTGTTTGAGAAAACGCACCATTTGCACTTAAAAACAAAAAAGCAACAACGACACCTAACAAGCTCTTTTTCATAATATTAATTTTCAGTATCTATCAAAAATACAGAATTATAAATAAAGTCCTGATTGTTTTTGTAATTTTATGGTTAAATTAATTTTACATGAAATATCATCCTATAAAACAAAGTCTCTTTGTTGAAAACAGAAGAAAATTTACTGCTAAAATGCTGCCAAATAGTTTGGCTGTATTCAATTCAAACGATATCTATCCAATAAGTGCAGATAGTACAATGCCTTTTGAACAACATCGCGATATTTTTTATTTAAGTGGTGTCGACCAAGAAGAGAGTATTTTGGTTTTGTTTCCAGATTGTCCTAAAGAAAAGCATCGCGAAATTTTATTTTTAAAAGAAACGAATGACCATATTGCTGTTTGGGAAGGTGAAAAATTAACGAAAGAGGCAGCTTTTGAAACCAGTGGTATTAAAACTGTTTATTGGCTTCAGGATATGGAAAAAATCATGTTCGAAATCATGACACAATGCGACACTGTTTACATAAACACCAACGAACACTATCGTGCTAATGTAGAACTTGAAACCCGAGAAGACCGTTTTACAAAATGGCTAAAAGCAAAATATCCTGCCCATTCCGTAGCGAAAAGTGCTCCTATATTACAACGCTTGCGTTCCGTTAAAAGTCAGATTGAAATTGATTTAATTCAAAAGGCTTGTGATATTACAGAAAAAGGCTTTAAGCGCGTGTTAAATTTTGTAAAACCCAATGTTTGGGAATATGAGATAGAAGCGGAATTTTTACATGAATTTTTGATAAATCGTTCCAAAAAATTTGCCTATACACCTATCGTAGCTTCAGGAAATAATGCTAATGTTCTGCATTATGTTGAAAATAATCAACAGTGCAAATCTGGCGATTTAATTTTATTGGATGTAGGGGCTGAATATGCTAATTATTCCAGTGATATGACACGCACTATTCCTGTTTCAGGCAAATTTACGGATAGACAAAAGGACGTATACAATGCAGTAAATCGCGTTAAAAATGAAGCAACCAAAATGTTAGTTCCAGGAAGTGATTGGGCTGAATATCATGTGGAAGTTGGAAAGCTTATGACCTCAGAATTATTAGGACTAAAACTTTTAGACAAAGCTGATGTTAAAAATGAAAACCCGGAATGGCCTGCTTATAAAAAATATTTTATGCACGGCACATCTCATCATATGGGATTAGACACACATGATTATGGCATATTAACCGAACCTATGCAAGCCAATATGGTGTTTACCGTTGAACCAGGCATTTATATTCCAAAAGAAGGTTTTGGTATTCGTTTAGAAGATGATGTTGTAATTCAAAAAACAGGAGAGCCTTTTAATTTAATGGGCAATATACCTATTGAAGCAGAGGAAATAGAGGAAATAATGAATTCTTAAACAAAAAATAAAGGGTCGTTTATAACGACCCTTTTTGCTAACCTGACTAAATTTTAATTTTAAAGAGTGACTAATTCAAATAAGTAATCGTTTAGTTTGCCTAGCGTTTTAATTTTATCATCTGCATTAATTAATAGCGAAATATTATTTCTACTTCCACCATAAGAAATCATTCTTATTTTAACATCTTGCAATATTTGGAATAACTTAAAAGTTTCGTGATGGTTCACAATGGAGTGGCCTACCAAACAAACAATCGTCTGTTTTTTATCGACTTCAACAACCGAAAACTTTTCAAGATCTTCTATAATTTTATCTAAATTTTTATCATTATCAATAGTTAAAGATATTGCAACTTCCGACGTTGTAATCATATCTATCGCCGTTTCATAGACTTCAAAAATTTCAAATACTTTTCTTAAAAAACCATGAGCTAATAACATTCTGCCCGACTTAATTTTTATAGCTGTAATATTATCTTTAGCAGCAATGGCCTTTACACCATTTTCAACATGATTATCATTTATCAACGTTCCAAAAGCCTCTGGATTCATTGTGCTTTTTAAGCGAACAGGAATATTATCAGCTCTTACAGGCGTAACGGTTTGCGGATGCAAAATTTTAGCCCCAAAATAAGCCAGTTCTGCGGCTTCATCAAAAGATAAATTTGAAATAGGCTTCGTATTTTCAACATACCTTGGGTCGTTGTTATGCATACCATCAATATCGGTCCAGATTTCAACTTCTTCTGCTTTAATAACAGCACCTATAATCGTTGCTGTATAATCACTCCCCCCTCGCTGTAAATTTGAAATATGGCCTTCTTCATCCAAACAGATAAATCCTTGCGTAATATATATGATTGCCTCTGGAGCTTCTTTAAATGTAGACTGAAAATCTTGTTTTATATAAAATAAATCGGGCTCCTTATTCTTATCTATACGCATAAAACTTAGCGCAGGTAACAAAGCCGATTTAATACCTTCTTGCATTAAATAGCTATGAAACATATAGGTAGAAAGTAACTCACCTTGAGCAACAATTTTGTTTTCTAAATGAATAGAATATTCTTGATAGGTGCATGAAACCAAAAAGTTGAAAATTTCCGTGACATATTTTTTAACATCCACATTTAAAGATTCATCATGCAGTAAATTATCTATAGTGCTAAAATAGGTTTCATGTAATTTATTTATCTTTTCAATAGCTTCATTAGGCTTATCATTAAAAATGCTGTTCGCTATTGCAAGCAAAATATTGGTAGTACCAGACATGGCCGATAAAACCACTAGTTTTTTCTTCCCGTCGTTAATAATGTTTTTAACATGACACATGTTATCAACAGAACCAACAGAAGTACCTCCAAACTTTAATACTTTCATTTTAATTTAATTTATTGAGCGAATGTATACTACATAGCTCTAAATATGATATTTATTAAAAAAAATGATTACTTTTGCACAAATTGTTAAATAATTAACATGAAAACGGTATCTAACTGTGTAGAAGACATTTTAATAGCGCAACCTTACTTAGAAGAAGCGCTTTCTAGAAACATTATAAACTTTAGTGCTTTAGCTTTAGAATTAACAGAGCCTATTAGTAAAATGTTGAAAAAAGATGTAAAACCCGGCGCTATTATGATGGCGTTAAGACGCTATAATCCACCAATTAGTTTAACCAATTCTGTAAAGATGAAAAAGGTTATTCAGAATTTAGGTGACATTACGGTTCGTTCAAATTTAACTGACTTTACCGTAAAAAATTCTGAAACACTTATTAATAATCATACCCTTATTTTAAAAAAAATAAATGAAGAACCTCAACTTTTTTACACCTTTACGAGAGGAATACATGAAAGCAATATTATTGTTTCAAGTAGTTTAAATGACTATATCAATAATCATTTTCAAAATGAAACATTTATAGCTACTCAAGAAGGTTTAACCGCCATAAGTATAAATTTACCAGAAGACAACTCGAAAATTGCTGGATTATATTATCATTTTTTTAAACGATTAGCGTGGGAAGGGGTAGTACTATACGAAGTTATTTCAACAACCAATGAGTTCACTATTTTAGTTGAAGAAGAATATGTTGATAATGCATTCTTAGCCATTAAAAGATTTAAAAACTAGTAATTCTAATATGTTAAAAGGTTTTATAATATCATTACTTATTCTTTTATTCGGTAACTAGTAGTGAAGAGATCTTAATTTTTTTTTCAATAAAAATGATTTTACACTATAAAGGTATCGATATTTTTTACACCGATAATGGAGAAGGTACCCCTGTTGTTTTGCTGCACGGATTTTTAGAAAATGCTACGATGTGGAATCCATTTATTCCAAAGTTATCAAAAAATAATAGAGTTGTTTGCATTGATTTATTGGGGCATGGTAAAACAGAATGTTTAGGCTATGTTCATAGTATGGAATTAATGACTGAAGCTGTCAAGGCCGTTCTTAATTTTTTAAATGTTAAAAAATCTATTTTAATTGGCCATTCAATGGGTGGCTATGTGGCCTTAGCTTTTGTTGAAAAATACAAAAATGAGGTTCTAGGTTTATGTCTAATGAACTCAACCGGGGAAGATGATAATAAAGACCGCAAAAAAAATAGAGATCGCGCCATTGTAGCAGTAAAAAAAAATCATAAGTCGTTTATAAGAATAGCCGTTGTAAATTTATTTAGACCAAAAAACAGGACCCTATTTTCTAAAGAGATTCAAGTTGTTAAAGAAGAGGCTTTAAAAATGCCTGTTCAAGGCATTGTTGCAGCCCTTGAAGGCATGAAAATACGACCAAATAGAGTTACTCTTTTTAGAAAAAGTAATTTTAAAAAGTTAATGATTATTAGTAAAAAAGATCCTGTTTTAGAATATGAATCTTTAAAAAAACAAGCTAAAAAATCAAACATAGAAATTGCTGAATTTCCTGATGGACATATGAGTCATATTGAAAATAAAGGCTTATTCCTACAAAAAATAATGCATTTCATCGAAAAAATATAGCATTTAAACGTTTTTTATTCAATTTATTTGTATATTTATGTCCTTATAAGTCCAAAATCATATGAAAAAAACTACTAATAAGCCAGCTTTCATCCCTACCATGTATTGTAACCTGTTTGGTCATGATTTTGTAGTCTCTAAAAAAGTTACCTATTTTGTTAAAGAATACACGTGCACACATTGTAAAAAACAATTAACAACAAATAGCAATGGTTATCTCATTGAGCTAACCCCTAAATTTAAAGAAATAAATGCTATCTTAGAACGAATTCATAATTCCAGACTACAACGTTCAAAGGAAAAATTGATCACTTCATCGATTTAATAACAACCAAGCTTTAATCATTAAAAACGTTTTTATACCTTAACGGTCTCTCCTTAAGTTATTAATTAAAAAAGCGAAACGTTTTTATGAAACAAATTCATTGTAAGGTATTTGGGCACGATTATCATATCTCCAGAAATGTTACCTATCATGTAAAAGAATACACGTGCAGAACGTGTAAAAAACAATTAACTACAAATGGAAATGGCCATTTAATTGAGCTTTCTCCAAAGTTTAAAGAAATCAATGATGTTTTAGAGCGCATCCATGATAAGCGGAGAGAAAAATTAAACAAGAAAGAAGGTTTTGAAAATTTATTAGTTTTTAAACACTAAAGTTTTTCCATCCCTGTGCTTTAATTGGAATTCTTGTTTCCGCCCTGGTTACTAAATGTAACCCGGCCTCTTGTTCTTGTATAAAACCAATAACTGTTAAATTTGGATTTTCTTTTATTTTAAGGAAATCATCTTGAGAAATAGTAAACAACAATTCATAATCTTCACCACCGTTTAATGCAACTGTTGTGCTGTCTATATTAAATTCCTCACAGGTTGAAATCACAACCGGATCTAATGGAATTTTTTCCTCATACAAGTCACAACCCACATTGCTTTGCTTACATAAATGAATTATTTCAGAAGATAAGCCGTCACTAATATCAATCATAGAGGTAGGTTTAACTTCTAACTCTTTTAATAAGGTAACAATATCCTTTCTTGCCTCTGGCTTTAATTGTCGCTCAATAATGTAAGTATAAGGTTCTAAGTCCGGTTGGTTGTTCGGGTTTACTTTATAAACTTCTTTTTCTCTTTCTAAAATTTGTAAGCCCATATAAGCTCCGCCTAAATCACCCGTTACAACAAGTAAATCATTTGGCTTCGCACCATTTCTATAAACTTCATTATTATCCTCAACAACTCCTAACGCGGTTATTGATATTAATAAACCTGTTGTGGATGATGTTGTATCACCACCAACAACATCAACGTTATAAATTGAAGTTGCAGTTTCAATACCTGCATAAAGTGATTCAAGAGCTTCTAAAGGGAACCTATTTGAAACAGCAATAGACACTGTAATTTGAGTAGGTGTAGCGTTCATAGCGTAAACATCAGACAAATTAACAATGACTGCCTTATAACCTAAATGTTTTAAGGGCATATAACTTAAATCAAAGTGAACACCTTCAACCATCAAATCTGTTGTAACAACAATTTTTTTGTTTTTAAAATCTAATACAGCGGCGTCATCTCCAACTCCTTTCACTGTTGACTTATGATGCATTTTAAAATTCTTTGTTAAATGATCAATGAGTCCAAATTCACCTAAATCACTTAACTGTGTGCGCTGTTGATTTTTATCTTCTGTCATCCTGCAAAAATAAGAAGCTTATTCCGAATAAACATCATTTCATTTTAAAAGTAAAAACCTACAAATAATAGTCGTAAGAACTATCTTTAACATAATTTGTTAACAACACATCATTTTAAAATTAAAAATTAATATGTTTTCTTTATATTGACCAAAAAAAATTATGAAACTATTTTCAAAAACAAACTATTGGTTATTTATCATAATTATCGGAAGTTTTGTGCCTCTCCAAACAAGTTGTAATAATGAACCTGTTGTACCAATCATTCTCACTGATACCGATAATGATGGTATTGAAGATACTTTAGATAATTGTCTGAATACATTTAATCCAAATCAAGAAGATGCTGATAATGATGGAATAGGTAACCTGTGTGATAGTGATTATATTGAACCTATTGAACCACTAGCCTACTGCGAAAATGGTTTTGCTGATATTTATCCATGCAGTGGATACGATTTAATAGCTCATATACCACTAAGTACCATGGGTGCCGCAGAAGGAAATGATTCATGGGGATGGACTGACCCAACAACAGGACGGGAATATGCTTTAGTTGGAACCGATGCCAATACATCGTTTGTTGATATTACGTTACCAAATAGCCCAATTTACTTAGGTAGTTTGCCAACCGCAACAGTAAGTAGTCCTTGGAGAGACATTAAAGTTTATAACGATCACGCATTTATAGTAAGTGAAGCCCCATCGCACGGTATGCAAGTTTTTGATTTAACGCGTTTAAGAAATGTTGTAAATCCGCCACAATCTTTTTCAGCAGATCATCATTTTACAGGATTTGGAAGTTCTCATAATATTGTCATAAATGAAGCTAGTGGTTACGCCTACATTGTGGGTACGAATAGAAACTTAAGCCCTTCGTTTGGTGCCCCAATATTTATAAATATTCAAAACCCTACAGCTCCAGTAATGGAAGGATCTTTAACTCAAGGAGGTTATGCTCATGATGCACAAGTAATAACATACAATGGCCCTGACACAGATTATGCTGGAAAAGAAATTTTAATTGGTAGTAATGAAAATGAAGTAGTGATTGCTGATGTTACCGATAAATTAAACCCAACCATAATTTCTACAATTAGTTATAGCAACGTAAGGTATGCACATCAAGGTTGGTTTACTGAGGATTCTCGTTATTTTATCTTAGGAGATGAGTTGGATGAATTTAGGTTAGGAACGCCTACAAGAACAATAATTTTTGATTTTCAAGATTTAGATAATCCTACATATCATTTTGATTATTTAGGTCAATCAAATGCCATAGACCATAACGGATATGTTAAGGGCAACACGTATTATATGGCAAATTATCGTGCTGGCGTGCGGATGTTAGATATAAGTCAAATAGCAAATAGTTCTATAACTGAAGTTGGTTATTTTGATACGTACCCCGCAAATGATGGGACAGACTTTAATGGTGTTTGGAACGTTTATCCATATTTCCCAAGCGGAAATATTATTGTAAGCGATATTGAACGTGGGTTAATTGTAATTAAAAAAAGCAATTAAACCCGCATCATGAAACCTAAAAAAGCTATCGTTTTTTGCCTAGGGATGCTATGCATATTATCCTTAAATTCATGTTCAAACGACGATAATGATGGTGGCGATGGCACTACAGAAACTAATATTGAATTCGTAAAAACATTTGGAGGCTCAAAAAACGAGAGTGCACAATCTGTAACTAAAACGCAAGATGGTGGTTATGCCGTTTTAGGTCATGCCCAAAGTAATGATGGCGATCTTCAAAATAAAGCAAATGATTCTTATGATTATTGGCTTCTAAAATTTGACAGTACCGATAATTTAAAATGGCAAAAGAATTATGGCGGAAGTGATGATGACCGGGGAAGCAGCATAATACAAACGTCAGATAACGGTTTTGCAATTCTTGGTTATAGTAAAAGCAACGATGGTGACGTTTCTCAAAATAATGGGTTTGAAGATTTTTGGGTATCAAAATTAGATGCATCTGGAAATATAATTTGGGAAAAATCTTTTGGTTTTGCTGGTACAGATAATGGTATTTCCATCATACCAACCAACGATAACGGTTTTTTGCTTGCAGGAGTTTTAGATGTTTCGGCATCTGGCGGAGAAGGTAATAGTAAATCTTTTAGAACCAAAATACATGCCGGTGGGGATTATTGGGTTATTAAAATCAATGCATTAGGTGAAAAACAATGGAGCAAATTTTTTGGAGGCTCTTTTACCGATACATCGTTTGGCGTTGTTCAAGTTGAAAACAATAATTATGTTATAATTGGCTCTTCAGATAGTAACGATGTCGATATTTCTAGTAATATTGGAACATATGATTTTTGGATAATTAAAATATCTGAAAGTGGTTCTTTAATTTGGGAAAAATCTTTTGGAGGAACAGAAATTGATGAAGCCAGAGCAATAACAGAAGCTTCAGATGGTAACTATGTTATTGTTGGAGACACTAGGAGTAATGATTTTGACGTTTCTAAAAATAACGGAGCTGCTGATGTATGGATTATAAAGATATCGCCTGATGGCTCTTTAATTTGGGAAAAATCTTTTGGGGGAAGTAGTTTTGATGTTGGTCGTTCCATCAGACTAACTCAAGATAACGGGTTTATTATTTCCGGAAGCTCAAGAAGCGCAGATGGTGATGTCACTGCTAACCAAGGACAAAATGATGCCTGGTTTTTAAAATTAAATTTTAATGGTGATTTACTCTGGCAAAAAAGTATTGGCGGATCTGAAATTGATTTTGCTTACGATGCTGTTGAATTAAATGATGAAACTATTATAGCTGTTGGCGAATCTAATAGCAGTGATTTAGATGTTCCTGAAAACAAAGGATTCTCCGATTTACTAATATTAAAGTTAAAATAAATGAAAAGAATAATTTCAATTCTTATAATCTTAATTATGTTTACTTCTTGTCATGAAGATAATGATGATGGCATTTCTCAAGCTCAAATTACCTTAAATTTTTCTCATAATTGGGATGGAACTGCCGTTTCAAATACAAATTTTAACAGTGTCATTTATACGAATGCAAACGGAGACAATTTAAGTATTACCAAATTACGTTATCTCATTTCAAAATTAACTTTTCAAAAATCAAACGGTGAAACATTCGTTTTAGATGGTTATAATTTAGTAGATGTAACAACTAATAGCAATCAATCATTTACACCAGTTTCAACAATACTTAATGGAGATTATAGTAACGTGTCATTTACATTTGGATTTGATAATGATTATAATTACAACGGAAACTATGCCGATTTAAACTCAGCGTCATGGAATGTTCCAGGTATCTTAGGTGGTGGCTACCACTTCATGCAATTAGAAGGAAAGTTTATTGATAACAGCTCCAATGAAATAGGATATGCCTATCATGTTATTAGGGCCGTGGATAACACTGGTCCAGTACAAATATTTGAAGACACTTTTTTTGAAGTAAATTTAGGTGCTGTTAACATTTCAACTGATACTACTTTTAATATTGAAATGAATATTGCAGAATGGTTTAAAAATCCAAACACATGGGATTTAAATGTGTTAAACAGTATGCTTATGGCAAATTTTAATGCCCAAGAGTTAATGTTTGAAAACGGCCAAAATGTATTTAATTTACAATCTGTTACACAATAGAAATTGAAAGAATGGCTCAAACATATTTGTTTATTACTTCTATGCATTGTTGCGTCTTGCTCAAATGAGGAGATAGACCTGTATGTAGCAAGTCCAAGTCCGCTTCAAATACCTCAATTATTTGAAGTCAACATTTTAAATCCTGTAATTCCAATTGATAATCCGCAAACTGTTGAAGGCATTGCTTTAGGGAAAAAATTGTTTTTTGACCCTATTTTATCAGCTAATAACACTCAAGCTTGCGCAGATTGTCATGCGCCACAAAATGCCTTTTCAGATTCAGGCAGATTTAGTGATGGTATTGATGGTATTTTAGGAAAGAGAAACTCAATGCCTCTGTTTAATTTAGCATGGAATTATGACGAAAAATTCTTTTGGGACGGACGTGCTTTTAGCCTTGAACATCAAGCTTTTGAACCTGTCACAAACCCTATTGAAATGCATAGCATATGGCAAGAAGTTACATCAAAACTAACAGAGCATTCCGAATATCCCGAAATGTTTAAAAAAGCATTTGGCAATCAAAAAATAGACTCCATACTTGTTACCAAAGCAATAGCCCAATTCGAAAGAACATTAATTTCCGCCAATTCTAAATTTGACAAATACCTTTTAGGACAAGTTAGTTTAACACCATCTGAACTTAATGGGTTTAATGTATTCATGGATGAATCAAAAGGAGATTGTTTTCACTGTCATGGTAACGAAAAGAATCCATTGTGGACAGACAACATGTTTCACAACAATGGTTTGGATGAAACTTTTACAGACTTAGGTTTAGGAATCGTAACTGGTGACCCGGCCGATAATGGAAAATTCAAAAGTCCCTCTTTAAGAAATCTTGCCTTCTCTGCTCCTTACATGCATGATGGCAGGTTTAATACACTTGATGAAGTTATTAATCATTACAGCGAAGGCTTAAAAAACTCTAATACTATCGATCCTTTAATGAAAAAAGTAGCTCAAGGTGGTGTGTTGTTATCAGAACAAGATAAATCAGATTTAAAAGCTTTTTTGTTAACTCTTTCTGACGTCGAATTTATCAACAATTTAGAATTTATCAATCCATAAGAAAAACCTATAAAAGCATTTACTAATATAATGTAAGTAAGTATGGAAATACATGACTTATATTGTATATTTGTACTCTATTTAGAAACCTTCTTAATAAAAAATTAAGATAATTTACAATATGGTTTGTAATATTATCCAAAAAAAACAATCAATAAAAGGTGTAAACCTAAATATAAAAATATGATTAAAGTTTCAGAAACAGCTAAGAAAAAAGTCATTGAACTTATGCAAGAAGAAGGATTCGATCCGGCTTCTGATTATGTTCGTGTTGGTGTTAAAAGTGGTGGTTGTTCTGGTTTATCATACGATTTAAAGTTTGATAAAGAGAATGTTGAAGACGACAAAGTTTTCGTTGATAATGATGTGAAAATTATTGTAGACAAAAAAAGCTTTTTATACTTAATAGGAACCACTCTTGAATATTCAGGAGGACTTAATGGGACAGGATTTGTTTTTAATAACCCCAACGCAAACAGAACTTGTGGATGCGGTGAATCTTTTTCACTGTAAACAAACAAAATTGAACAACACATACAATGAGCAAATATACTGAAGACGATTTAAGAGAAGAACTTAAAACAAAGGAATACGAATATGGATTTTATACGGATATAGAATCAGACACGTTTCCTATTGGTTTAAATGAAGACATTGTAAGAGCTATTTCCCTCAAAAAAGAAGAGCCAGAATGGATGACAGAGTGGCGACTTCAAGCGTTTAAAGCCTGGAAAAAAATGACAGAGCCCGAATGGGCAAATGTACACTATAAAAAACCTGACTTTCAAGCTATTTCATACTATTCTGCTCCTAATAGCAAACCAAAATATGACAGTTTAGATGAAGTGGATCCTGAATTATTAGCAACTTTTGCAAAATTAGGAATATCACTTGATGAGCAAAAGAAGCTGAGTGGTGTCGCGATGGATGTGGTCGTTGATTCTGTTTCAGTGGCTACGACATTTAAGAAAACATTAGGTGAAAAGGGCATTATTTTTATGAGTATTTCTGAAGCTATTAAAGAACACCCTAAACTTGTAAGAAAATATTTAGGAACCGTAGTTCCTCAAAAAGACAACTTTTATGCGGCATTAAACAGTGCTGTTTTTAGTGATGGTTCTTTTTGTTACATTCCAAAAGGCGTGCGTTGTCCAATGGAATTATCAACATACTTTAGAATTAACCAAGCCGGAACAGGACAATTTGAAAGAACCCTTGTTATTGCTGATGAAGGCAGTTATGTAAGTTATCTTGAAGGTTGTACTGCACCAAGCAGAGACGAAAATCAATTACATGCAGCCGTTGTAGAATTAATTGCTCTCGATGATGCTGAAATAAAATACAGCACCGTACAAAACTGGTATCCAGGAAATTCTGAAGGTAAAGGTGGCGTTTATAATTTTGTAACCAAACGTGGTTTATGCGAAACTAATGCAAAAATCTCATGGACTCAAGTAGAAACAGGAAGTGCAGTAACTTGGAAATACCCAAGTTGTGTACTAAAAGGTGATAACTCTGTTGGAGAATTCTATTCTATAGCGGTAACGAACAATCATCAACAGGCAGATACAGGAACCAAAATGATTCACCTTGGAAAAAATACAAAATCCACGATTATATCTAAAGGTATTTCAGCCGGCAAATCACAAAATAGTTATCGTGGTTTAGTTCAAGTACATTCTAGAGCAGAAAATGCAAGAAACTTTTCGCAATGCGACAGTTTATTAATGGGAAATGAATGCGGTGCGCACACCTTTCCTTACATAGAAGCAAAAAATAAAACGGCAAGAATTGAACATGAGGCAACGACGAGTAAAATTGGTGAAGACCAAATTTTCTATTGCAACCAAAGAGGTATAGATACAGAAAAAGCCATTGCGCTTATCGTTAATGGGTTTAGTAAGGAAGTTCTGAATAAACTCCCTATGGAGTTTGCTGTTGAAGCTCAAAAATTATTGGAAATAAGCTTAGAAGGATCTGTAGGGTAATGAATAATTCAGTAATTATAGTCGGTTCATCTAGAAAAGATGGAAATACATCTCGAATAGTGAGCGATATTGCGAACCAATACAATATTGATGTTGTTAATCTAAGTGATTATAATTTCTCGTATTACGATTATGAAAGTAAAAACAGAAATGATGACTTTTTTGAGTTAGCCAAAGGTATTATAGAAAAATATGACACCTTAATTTTTGCAACGCCCGTTTACTGGTATAGTATGAGTGGCATCATGAAAGTCTTTTTTGATAGGTTTTCTGATTTGATTAGAATAGAAAAAGAAACGGGAAGGCAATTACGAGGAAAAAATATGGCAGTTATTTCAAACTCGCATGATAATGAATTAGATTATGACTTTTATATTCCTTTTAAAAAATCAGCAGAATATTTAGGTATGATTTATTTGGGCAAAAAACATGTTAATGCAGATAACCCTCAAAAATTAAAAAAATTAGAATTAGCGTTCATATAAAATAAAAACAATGTTAAAAATTAATAATCTACACGCGAGTGTTGAAGATAAATCGATTTTAAAAGGTATTAATCTGGAAATAAACCCAGGTGAAGTTCATGCCATTATGGGACCGAATGGTTCTGGTAAAAGCACATTGGCATCTGTCATTGCAGGTAAAGAAGAATATGAAGTTACTAAAGGAAATATTCTCTTTGAAGGTGAAGATATCGATGAATTAGCTGCTGAAGATCGCGCTCACAAAGGGATCTTTTTATCCTTTCAATATCCGGTTGAAATACCAGGAGTTTCGGTAACTAATTTTATGAAAACAGCTATTAATGAAACGCGTAAAGCTAAAGGTCTTGAAGACATGCCGGCAAAAGACATGCTTAAGCTTATTCGTGAAAAAGCGGAGTTATTAGAAATTGATAGAAAGTTTTTATCTCGTTCCTTAAACGAAGGCTTTTCGGGCGGTGAGAAAAAACGTAATGAAATTTTTCAAATGGCCATGTTAGAACCAAAATTTGCCATACTTGATGAAACCGATTCTGGACTTGATATTGATGCACTTCGTATTGTAGCCAATGGTGTTAATAAGCTTAAAAACAAAGATAATGCGGTCTTGGTTATTACGCATTACCAACGTTTATTAGAATATATAGTACCCGATTTTGTGCATGTACTGCATAATGGTAAAATTGTGAAGTCTGGAACCAAAGAGCTAGCTCATGAGTTAGAAGAAAAGGGTTACGACTGGATAAAAGAAGAAGTGAACGCATAAAATAGTAAGCAGTCTACAGTCTCCGTTTGCAGCAAATATCTGCCTACTGTTTCTGAAAACTGAAAACTGAAAAAAATGGATTTAAAAGAAAAACTCATATCATCCTTTTGGGCATTTGAAAATCATCTAGACGAAGATTCCTATCTACATTCTTTAAGAACAGAGGCTATTAAAAATTTTGAGGAACTAGGTTTTCCTACAAAAAAAGAAGAAGCCTGGAAATATACGTCTTTAAATAGTTTGGTGAAAAATGACTTTAGCGTCTTCCCAAAACAAGAAAATGCTATTGAATATAACGATGTTAAAAAATATTTTATTCATGATATAGACTCTTATAAAATTGTGTTTATTGATGGAAAATATTCTTCACATTTATCTCAAACCACACACGACGGCATGGATATTTGCTTGATGTCGTCGGCATTATCAAAACCAAAATACCGTATTTTAATTGAAAATTATTTCAATAAGATTGCTAAAAGAGAAAGTTTAACATCCTTAAATACAGCCTTTTCAAGCGAAGGCGCCTATATTCATATTCCAAAAAACAAAATGGTGGCGAAGCCCATCCAAATCATCCATTTTTCAACAGGAAATGAATCGGCCATCATGTTACAACCACGTAATTTAATAGTGGTTGATGAGAATTCTCATGTTCAAATTATTGAGCGCCATCAAAGTTTAACCAACAATCCCGTGTTAACCAATAGCGTTTCAGAAATTTTTGTAAACAAACGCGCTATTGTAGATTATTACAAAATACAAAATGACAATTTAGATGCCTCGTTAATAGACAATACCTATATCAAACAAAGACAAGAAAGCATCTGTTCTGTTCATACCTTTTCCTTTGGCGGAAAATTAACCCGTAACAACCTTAATTTCTCACAACAAGGTGAACGCATCAATTCCATTTTAAAAGGTGTTACTATAATAGTAGACAAACAGCATGTAGACCATAATACTTTGGTTCACCATATTGAGCCTAACTGTGAAAGTCATCAAGATTACAAAGGAGTTTTTGGAGAAAATTCTACTGGTGTTTTCAACGGAAAAATTATTGTTGACAAAATTGCCCAGAAAACCAATGCCTTCCAATCCAATAAAAATATTCTCATTAGCGATAAAGCAACCATCAATACCAAACCCCAGCTTGAGATTTTTGCAGACGACGTAAAATGTTCTCACGGTTGTACTATTGGCCAGTTGGATGAAAGTGCCATGTTTTATTTACGATCGCGTGGTATTCCAGAAAAGGAAGCGAAAGCCTTACTTATGTATGCGTTTAGCAACAATGTATTAAGTTCTGTTAAAATTCCAGAAATCAAACAACGTATCAACAAAATTATTGCCAATAAACTGGGTGTTAATATCGGATTTGATTTATAAAATTATTTGAAGCTCATCCCGCTTTTGGCAGTCGCTCTCTTTGAGAAGCTCCAACAAATGCCTCAATCGGGGCTAAACACAACGCTATGTTCAATGTAGAAGACATACGAAAAGACTTCCCCATACTTTCTAGAAAAGTTAATGGTAAACCTTTGGTGTATTTTGACAATGCAGCAACCTCACAAACCCCACAACAGGTTATTGATGTGATTGTAGATTATTATTCAAATTACAATGCCAATATTCATAGGGGTGTGCATAGATTAAGTCAAGAGGCAACAGATAAATACGAGCAAGCACGATTAAAAATTCAAACGCATTTTAATGCCCAATTCTCTCATGAGATTATATTCACCTCGGGCACGACACATAGCATTAACATAGTAGCGAACGGATTTTTATCCATCTTAAAAAAAGGCGACGAGGTTATTGTATCCGCTTTAGAACACCATAGCAATATCGTGCCATGGCAAATGTTATGTGAACGTACTGGCGCCATTTTAAAAGTGATTCCAATGAACCAAGATGGCGAATTGGTAATGACCGAATATGATGCGTTACTATCTAAAAACACAAAACTAGTGTTTGTAAATCATGTATCTAACGCCTTAGGTACCATTAATCCCATAGAATATATTATTAATAAAGCACATCAGGTTGGTGCAGCCGTTTTAATTGATGGCGCACAGGCTTGCCCACATATAAAACCCAATGTACAAGACTTAGGTGCCGACTTTTACGTTGCTTCTGCTCATAAAATGTGTGGTCCTACAGGTGTCGGTATGCTTTACGGAAAAGAAGCATGGCTTAACAAACTACCTCCTTACCAAGGTGGTGGCGAAATGATTGCAGAGGTCACTTTTGAAAAAACAACCTATGCCGATTTACCTCATAAATTTGAAGCCGGTACACCAAATATTTGTGGAGGTATTGCTTTTGGAGCTGCTATAGATTATATGAATGCCATAGGACTTGAAACTATCGCAGCCTATGAACATGAGTTGTTAGTGTACGCTACTAATAAACTTATTGAAATAGATGGCCTAAAAATTTACGGAACGTCTAAACATAAAGCATCTGTTATTTCTTTCAATCTTGAGGGCATTCATCCGTATGATGTTGGGACTATTCTTGATAAAATGGGAATCGCTGTAAGGACAGGTCATCATTGTGCGCAACCCATCATGGACTACTTCAAAGTTCCCGGAACCGTTAGAGCATCCTTCGCTTTTTATAATACAAAAAAAGAAATTGATGTTTTAGCAACTGCTATTAAAAAGGCTAAAATGATGCTATCTTAAATCCCTTTAAGTAACTTTTAATCATATTTGTTTAAGATAACTTGTTATTTATTTTACAAAAATTAACACTTTATCGAATATTTAACAAATTATATTCATTTTTATCAATTGTTTTGAAAATTTTTTCTAGATTCAACAACACTAATCAAAATTTGATAATTATTATGAAAAAATTAGTTTTTTGCTTGGCTTTAATTGTCATCCTTTTTACGGCGTGTAACACCGATGAATCCCGAGAAATCGCTCAAGAACCAGAAATAGACATGAGTGATTTTTATGTTTACACAGATTTTAATAACGATTTAAATTCTAAATCTATTAATTCCAAAGAATCATACAAAACTTGCTACACCATGGATGTTCTTAACAGACAGCTCAGTGAAAATCCTGGTCTTGAGAAAAAAATGTTTGATGTGGAATATCATACCAGAAAATTTATTGCTGCAAAAGGCAAACCAAGCGGAATTGGTGGCGGCGGTGGCAGTAGTGGCGGCGAAACCGATGTAGATGTTTTACCAATAGATGATGGCTTAGGCACTGTCAACATCCCGGTTTATGTTCACATAATTTTACCTAATGCTAACGATGTAACCAACGGTCAAGTAACGGCACAAATGAATGTGTTAAATGATGATTTTAATAGCACCAATACAAATTTATTGCCTTCTGACGCAACAAGCTTTATAAATGATGCTACAATTACAGGAGTTGAATTTACACTGGCTGGAACATTCAGACATAATGATCCTAAATCATCTTGGGGAACTAATAATTCTGTAAAATCAGCCTATCCTCCTATTACGCCTGAGACCCATTTAAATATATGGGTTTGTAATATTGGTGGTGGTATTTTAGGGTATGCCCAATTCCCTGGTGGCAATTTAGCTACAGACGGTATAGTATTGCTCTATTCTAGTTTACCAGGTGGTTCTGCAACCAATTATAACTTAGGAAGAACAGCAACTCATGAGGTTGGTCATTATTTAAATTTAAGACACATTTGGGGTGATGGAAGATGCAGACGAGATGACTTTGTGACTGATACTCCTACTTCTGATGGCGCTAACTATGGATGCCCTTCATACCCAACAATTAATTGTAGCACAACAGATATGACTATGAATTATATGGATTATACATATGATAGTTGTATGTACATGTTTACAGATGGACAACGTAATAGAATGCGTGCTATTTTTTCTTCAGGCGGATCTAGAGAGAGCATGGTACCATAATTAGATATTTAAAATACATATATAAAAGACGCCAAATTTGGCGTCTTTTTTGTATTATTACCTTTAAAACAACCCTATGAGAATTTTTATATTTCTACTATCGCTAATTATTTTTGATAAAGGTTGTTCTGATTCTAAAATTAATCAAGATACCCTATCAATAGAATATTCAGCACTTTCAAGAGGTTATTATAAACACATAACCATGAACAACAAAGAAATAACAGTAATTAATAAACGTAATATAAAACCAATCACTAAAACTTGCAGTGAAAAAATTTGGGAAGACCTTATTAGTATCCTTAAAACTGTTGATATTGAAAACATCCCTAATTTAAAACCTCCCACTCAAAAACGATTGTATGATGGTGCGGCTATCGCAAACCTAAAAATAACACACAAGGGTTCCACCTATGAGACCGTTAGTTTTGATCATGGAAACCCACCAAGAGAGTTAGAAGCTCTTATTAATAAAATCTTATCTGTTTCAGAAAATATTGAATAGGAACTTTTCTTATTGTATTTTTGTTTAAAATGATGATAATGACTATTGAAGACATACAAAACGAAATAATTGATGAGTTCTCTATGTTTGATGACTGGGAGGAACGCTATCAATATATGATCGATTTAGGGAAAGATTTACCTTTAATTGACGACCAATATAAAACGGATAGTAATATTATAAAAGGTTGCCAAAGTAAAGTATGGGTACATGCAGAGTTGATAGATGATAAAATATTCTTTACTGCAGATAGTGATGCTATTATTACAAAAGGCATTATAGCCATTTTAATTAGGGTATTTTCAAATCAGCATCCTAAAGATATTATAGGGGCTGATATGGACTTTATTGAGCAAATTGGTTTAAAAGAGCATTTGTCACCAACCAGGGCCAACGGTCTAGTAAGTATGATTAAACAGTTAAAAATGTATGCCATAGCATACCAAACACAATTAAATTAACATGAGCAAAACAAAAATAGATACTATAGAATTAGGTGAAAAAATAGTAGGTGTTTTAAAAACTATATATGACCCTGAAATTCCTGTAGACATTTATGAATTAGGTTTAATATATGATGTTTTTGTCAACGAAGATTATGATGTAAAAATATTAATGACTTTAACAACGCCTAATTGTCCTGTTGCAGAAACCTTACCATTAGAAGTAGAAGAGAAAATCAAATCACTTGACGCTGTTAAAAATGCTGAAGTTGAAATTACCTTCGACCCACCTTGGACCCACGATTTAATGAGTGAAGAAGCTAAATTGGAGCTTGGAATGCTTTAATTCTGAACGTCATTATGGAAGTTACAAATCATGATTCTGGCTTTGAGATATTAAAGGACTCATTAAAAAGAAAAGTTGTTTACTTAGAAAACGTAATGGTAACCGTCATTGAGTTTTCAAATGGCCCTATGGAACAACCAGATTCTCCTCATAAACATCAACACGAGCAAATAAGCTATGTCGCTTCTGGTTCTTTAAAATTATTTATTGAAGACAGAGAATATGTATTAAATAAAGGTGATGTTTTTAAAGTAGAATCTAACCTTAACCATTGTATCCAAACACTATCAGAAAACGTAACACTTGTTGATAGCTTCTCTCCTATTAGAAAAGATTTTTTATAACATATGTCAGACGAAATTATTAATCGCGTAGCGAATAGCAAATTAATTACAGTAAACCTTGAAGATTATTATCCTGAAGGAAAACGCGTTCTGTTTGATATTAAAGACTGGCTGTTTGAAGGTTTTGTTTTGCGTGAAAAAGATTTTAGAGATCACGTGATGAAACACGATTGGTCTCAGTTAAAAAATACTTATGTGGCTTTAACATGTAGTAGTGATGCCATTATTCCTGCCTGGGCTTTTATTTTAGTCAGTATTAACTTAGAGCCTTTTGCAAAAAAAATAATTATTGGAGATCTAGAGCTACTTGAAACCTCTATTTACCAAGATGTATTAAATAGCTTAGATGTTTCAGATTTTAAAGACAAACCTATTATCATTAAAGGTTGTTCTAAAAAACCGGTGCCTCAAAATGCCTATATTATGTTAGCCAACAAACTTCAACATATAGCTAAATCTATTATGTATGGCGAAGCCTGTTCTTCGGTGCCTCTTTTTAAAAACAAATAATTTTCTTCATTTTTAAAGTGACCAATAAGTAAGCATAGACCTAAATATCAATACTTATCAATCAGATTGAATAATTATTAAAAAGAAAATAACTTATATTTGCACGCATTTTATTAAATTTTTTAAAAATGAGAAATAAATTACTTATTACCTTAGTCTTTTTGCTATCAATTTCATTCGGCTTTTCCCAAACTAAAGAAGAATTGGAGGCTGAAAAAGCTACAAAAAATGACTCTATTACTGCGATTCAAGCTAGAGTTAAAGCTATACAAAGTCAAATTGATGCCATTCCTGGTTGGAGAGTTGGTGCTTTTGGTACCATAGGCGGAAGCTTATCAAACTTTAATAATTGGTACTCTCAAGGTGCACCAAACAATTCTTCAGGAAACTTTGGATTTACTTTTAATGGTCATGCTAATTTAATTCAGGAAAAGTTCTTTTGGAGAAACTCTTTAAACACCAATTTAAATTGGGTTAAATTAGATAACAAAGATATTGATACTGATAACGACAGCTTCAATCCAACTACCGATGTTTTTAATGTATCGTCTTTATATGGTAGAAATATTACCAAATCGTTAGCTGCCTCTGGGTTAATGGAATATAGAACAACACTCTTAGATAATTTTAACGATCCAGGCTATTTAGATTTTGGTATAGGAGCAACATGGACACCCATTAACAATTTAATTGTTGTGGTTCATCCTTTAAACTACAACTTTGTATTTAGTTCTGGTGATACGGTCTTTGAATCTTCTTTAGGTGCTAAAATAATGGCCGATTATACTAGAGAAATTGGCGCTATTAATTTTAAAACTAACTTATCTATGTTTCAAAGCTATAAGAGCTCAAACTATTCAAACTGGACATGGACTAACTCTTTTGGATATACCTTATGGAAAATGATTGGCGTTGGTTTTGATTTTGGTTTAAGAAGTAACAAACAAGAAGCTTTAAACTATTCAATAAATACCTTAGGAAATACTTCTGAAACTTTTGATAGTGTTGATAACGATTTACAAACCTATTACACGATTGGTTTGAATTATAAGTTTTAACAATTATTAGATAATATAAAGAAAATGCGCTTCAACATGAAGCGCATTTTCTTTATGCCTGATTCTCATCATAATCCGGGTATAGGAAATGATTATAAGGAAACCGTGTGATATGAATTTGTCTCACTTCTTCATAAACGCGTTTTTTAAAATCTTCAATATTTTCTTTATTAATGGCAGATATAAACAAGGCATTATTACCGAGCTTACTCATCCAAGTACTTTTCCATTCTTGTAATGTATAATGCATGGTAGTACGCTCTGTTTCTAAATCATCATCATCGAGCGGTTCTGCTTTATAAGCATCAATTTTATTAAACACCATAATAGTAGGTTTATCGGAGCTATCAATTTCACCTAAAACCTTATTAACAGATTCTATATGCTCTTCAAAATTAGGATGGGAAATATCGACTATATGAAGTAATAAATCGGCTTCTCTCACCTCGTCTAAAGTACTTTTAAAACTATCTACTAATTGCGTTGGGAGTTTTCTAATAAAACCTACCGTATCAGATAATAAAAAAGGAAGGTTCTTAATTACCACTTTTCTTACGGTGGTATCAAGTGTTGCAAACAATTTATTTTCAGCAAATACCTCACTCTTACTTATTACATTCATAAGGGTAGACTTCCCAACATTCGTGTAACCAACCAACGCAACACGCACCATAGCACCCCTATTCCCTCTTTGAACAGCCATTTGCTTATCAATGGTTTTTATACGTTGCTTTAATAAAGATATTTTATCACGCACAATACGTCTATCTGTTTCAATTTCTGTCTCTCCAGGTCCACGCATACCAATACCCCCTTTTTGTCGCTCAAGGTGCGTCCACATACCTCGTAATCTTGGTAATAAATATTCGCATTGCGCCAATTCTACTTGCGTTCTTGCATAACTGGTTTGAGCGCGCTGCGCAAAAATATCTAGAATTAAATTCGTTCTATCTAATACTTTACAGTTTAATATCTTACTAATATTTCGTTCCTGAGCCGCAGATAATTCATCATCAAAAATCGCGGTTCCAACGTCATTATCTTCAATAAATTGACGGACATCTTCCATTTTACCAGATCCAATAAACGTTTTTGGGTTAGGCATTTCCATTTTTTGAGTAAAACGTTTTACCACATCTCCACCTGCAGTATAGGTTAAAAACTCTAGCTCATCTAAATATTCCTTAGACTTAGTTTCGTCCTGTTCTTTCGTCACAACCCCTATTAAAACAGCCTTTTCTAAGCTTATATCTTTTGATTCAATCATAAAATAAATTATAGCACAAAGTTACATAATTGTAACCACTTTAATTTTTATATTTTTAATCCTTTATTTTGAATTTATGACTGATTTTATTGAAGATACTTTTCCAAACCGTGTTAAACATACCATCGCATTTTATAATCTTGAAAATTTGTTTGATTTTAGTAATGCCCAACTTACAAATGATAATGATTTCTTACCTAATTCTACAAAAAAATGGACTTACAAACGCTATGAAAACAAACTTAGAAAATTGGGGTTTGCTATATCCAATATTGGACTGAAAGAAACCAACAGACATCCTGCTATTATAGGTTTGGCTGAAGTAGAAAATGGTACGGTTTTAAAAAATCTTATAGCAACCAAACATTTAAATAAATGCCACTATAACTTTGTTCATTATAACTCCTTAGATGAGCGGGGAATAGATGTTGCGTTAATGTATGATACAACTCGATTTAAAGCGACCTATTCTGAAACGTTTTCAATTCATTTGGTAGACGAAGATGGATTACCTGATTATACACGAGATATTTTATTAGTAACAGGGTTACTTGAAAGTGAAGAAATTCATCTTATTGTTAATCACTGGTCATCTCGACGAGAAGGCGAAAAAGAAACCGAGCCCAAACGAATGGCTTCCTCCAATAAAGTGATTGAAATTATTGCAAATTTACAATTAGAAGATCCTCATGCTAAAATTATTGTTTTAGGTGATTTTAACGATAATCCTTCTAGTAAAAGTATTAAACATTTAGTAACGGAATCTAATCTCTATAATCCTATGGAAACCTTGCGCTCTTTTAGTCGAGGAACCACAAACTATAACCGACAATGGAATCTGTTTGACCAAATTATATTTTCAACTAACTTTTTTAAGACGTCAAGTCAATTATTTGAGTTTAGTGCTGCTAATATCTTTGACGAAGATTTTTTAAAACTATTAAACGGAAAATTTAAAGGCACACCTTTTAGAACTTATGTTGGTAAAAAATATAAAGGTGGTTACAGTGACCATTTTCCAGTGTATGCCATTTTTGAAAAGTGATTATTACCTTATTTCGAATGAGGTGCACCTGATAACATCTCCATTAATTATTTAAAGCCTGCCCCATTTTGAAAAACAAAACTTACAGTGATAGAAAGTTAATACTATCCAACTAACTCGCTTTAGAAATTACATAAGTAAAAGCTAAAACAGCCATTGGTAATAGCCATAATAAGTAAATATTATAGCTGTTTTTAGATTTCCTCTTAAGCATTTTTGTATTAATCATCATGCGCTTTTTACCTGTGTATTGCATCCAATTTTTAAAATAAATAAATACGGCTATTAACGTAAATAAAGTCCATGCTTTTGATGAAGACATGGTAACCATATTCATTTGCCTAGAAAAACCAGCAAAGAAAACGCCTAAAAGTAATAACAACGACACTTGTAAAAGCGTAATATATGCTACTGCAACACGATTAGCTTTTTGCTTTAGTTTTGGTTTGTAATAAGTGAAGATATTATAGAATAAAGTGTCTGATAGGTTCATTGAAGAGAATTTTCTTAATAAGGTGTATAATAGCAATTTAGCTGCATGCCAACAGATTTTATAAAATGTTATGCATTGGCACTTCTATTCAGAACAATGTACTTCTAATTCAATTTCAATCATAAATTCTGGAATCGCCAATTCTTTTACTCCAAGCCAAGAACCTGTCGGAAATTGTTTAGTGTAAATTTCATTTCTGTAAGCCGCGTTTTCAAGAAATAATGGCATGTTGGTGGTAAAAATATTTTCAACAACGACATCATCAAATGTGCAACCATAATGTTTCATAATTTTTTCCAAATCTGCGTAACAATTTTTCATTTGTTGTCCTAAATCACCTATTGCAGTTGGATTTCCTTCATCATCCATACTTACAGCCCCAGAAATTTTAATATCGTTACCTATTTTCACAGCGTGTGAATATCCGTAGGCTTTTTCAACTTCTGGTCGAAGTAAAAAATATTCGGGTTTTTTAGATTCAACTACTCCTTTTTCAACTTCTTTTGTTGTTTCCTTTTCTCTTTGTTCACAACTTTGAATTGTAAAGGTCAATGTGATAAGCATTACAATTAAGGTAAGCTGATTAGTAAGGTTAATTATTTTTTTCATAATTAATTGATTTTGAAACTAAATATAAAAAATAATAGAAAGTCTATGTTAACGATTATCAAAATAATTCAGTTAACTTAAAATTAATTAAATTTTAAAACTTGATTAATCAATAAAATCGTAAGCATTGATTACTAACTCTCATAAACATTCATTGTACGTCAATATCATAACATTTAGGTAGTATCATGGTGCTTTGGAGACGTCATAAATTAATATTTCTAATAAGGCAAAGGTGTTTAAAAGTGGTATTAAAGTTAACGTTTGTGTGATATAGTACCTCATTCAATAAAAAATGCAAATTTTTAAAACTCTAAAAAAAATTGTCAAACAAAACTAAGACTAAATGTTAAATCGTTGATTTTTCTTCATTTTTTTAAAAAAATATATTAATTTAATACTAAATCCAATAGTTCACCAAAGGTTAAATTAAGTTTAAACTTTAATTATTATGAAGAATATTATTACTCTTTTTCTGGTTGCCTTTTTAATGGTTGGATGTAGCAATGACGACGATGACAACTACCACGACTACCACTACGAATATGTAAATGTTATAAGTGCGGACCTTCCAGATGAATTTATTTATGGACAGACCTATCGAATTAATGTAACCATAGAATTACCAAATAGTTGCTATTATCATTATGGTCAGTTTGATTACTTCTATGAAGGAACTTCAAGACTTATTTACCCTATTGCCCATGTAGATGATGGAGTTTCTTGCTCCGAAATCATTACTGAAACTACATTTTCAATACCAATACAAGCCCTACAGTCTGAACCTTATATTTTTAGATTTTATCAAGGGGAAGACGCGAATGGGCAAGATATTTACTTAATTATTGAAGTTCCTGTCATTTAAAATCTTTGTTAATTACAATTGTTTCAAAAATTTTAATTTGGAATTTCGTCAAAAAAATGATTTTCATTCTCAATTGGCGAAAATAAAATAATATTGCATTTAGTATCTGCCGAGATTCTCCAGAAAAGTTAACTTTTATTCTTAACAAGGGGTATTTTTCTAAAGAATTTTATCATTGGTTATTAAAATCAAGGCTAGCGGTTTTTGTAGGGTAGGTATCTCAAAGGAGAGTCCTAACACATATTGTTGATCTTAATATTCATTATTATACCTTAAATTTTCGAGAGTCATTTCTGTTTTTTTTAAGAACAACGGTTTTGTTTATAATTAGTTGCATGGTTAAATACCTCATTTAGCAAATAAAAATCGAATAGACACGAGAAGAGCGAACTGGTGCAGCAATTTTCGTAAATAGGTTTGCACCAGCAATTAATTTTATGCCGTGTCGTGCATTCGTTAGTTGTTATTCTGCTCATCATCTGTACGTTTTTTACTCATACCGATAATGAAAAACAGTCCACCAACAGCTATAAAGACAGTGCCTAATGAGCCAAGTGTGTCTTTTAAAGTTGTATTAAAAGTAATTCCAAGTGAAATAATAATTATTCCTAAAAAAATATATCTTCTATAATTCTCGATTTGCTTTTTCATTTCCTTTTTGTTTTAAAGGGTTTTATTCCAGTTTTTTATCAATTCGTTTTTTAGCCACAAATGAAAGAAATACCCAAAAGACCATTAATAATCCGATTATAGCAGCGATAATTTTAAGTTTGTCAAATAGTTGCTCAAATGATAAGCCCGGACTTTGAAAGATATTATATTTAGCATAGGTAAAAAGACTACCAAGTACAATGAAGCTAATATAAATCAACAAGATAGACTTCATATTCAGCCTTCTAATTTGAATTGCTCCGAAATATAAAAGTGCACTAACCAGGAAAATTGAATTTATTGTCATAATGATAGCAATATCTTCAAATTCACTCAATTCTTGTCCAAGAGCAAATTGGCGATAAAGAACGATTCCCTGCATTGTTATAATTGTCAGGAAATACATAACAGCTATCACTTTTAGAGCAATTTTCTTATTTCTTTCATCCATATTTAAGAATGGTTTTCTATTTTTTGTTTTCATACCAAAATAAATCGTTTAAAGTTCTATTCAATGTTTTTGCAATCTTGATACATAAATTAAGTGAGGGATTATATTTCCCTTTTTCAATTAATCCAATGGTCTGTCGTGTCGCACCAACCAAATCAGCAAGGTCTTGTTGTGACAATCCTTTTTCCACCCTTGCTATTTTGAGTTTTATGTTTTTCATGGATCAAAAGTAATATAAATATTACTTAATGCAATATATATATTACATTAATTTATAAAATTATTTCCCAAATACGATTTTGGCTTAAGAATTGACAAGGTTTTATTGGATCAGCATCAATGACGCACAACGGTATTGTATGGAAAAGTGTGTCTTTCTGGACATGAATTTTTCAGTCGTAATTATTTTTTAAATGTAGGTGATAACTCAAAGGCAGCCAATTTTGACGCATGTTTTATATACGCCTTTAGTGTGTCTTTTTATAAAATAATTAAAGGTATCTAAGCCTTTTATTGTTTCAGACCAGCCTAGAAAAACGTGCGTTTGAATAAGGAAAATCAACACCCATTGCAAAAGCTGTAAATAGACCACCAATAATTGCAGATAACATGGTTTCCCAACCAACATGAGCTTCTATATCTACAATTTCAACATGAATGACGGTCATGATAATACCTATAAAAACTGATATGATTGCTGTCCATTGATATAGCCTTAATCCTTTTATGATAGGCGTTTGCACCTCACCTCTATAGGCCTCTTCAACAAAGCGACCAAGGCCCGTTAAAATTAAATAAAGCCCAAAAATAAAGGGTGATGAAAAATTATGGTACCAAAGTGATAATAAAATAAAACCAACCAAAAAGAGCCATAGCATAGCATAAAGCGGCGTTGGATGAAGCAGTTCACCTTCTAAATGTGAAATGCCACAAACGCGTGAACGATAATGAAAATATTTAATACCAATATCTGGGTTGGCAACTTTATCGCCATGACAACAACCGTTTACCAAACAGCGAAAACGACCAATACCTTGTACCCAAGGCATAACTACCGAGATAACCCCTATAATGATCCATACATTATAACCCATCGCCCAAACAACAAAGCTAGCAAAAATAATGCCTACCAAAGCACCATAGTAGCCATATGGTCTTTTCAATTTCTCAGACCCTTCAATAATTTGTGCCCAAAGTGCTGAAAATACAATAACAACAAAAGCAAAAATCAGAATGGCCCATGAATAAGTGTCGCCAACTAATATACCAGCAAGTAAAATACCCAGAAAAGTACCAATACCAACATAGAAGCCGTGATTGATCACTCTTACTTTGCCAAATACCCATTCTTGCCATGAATTGGCAATTTTTTCGGCGCCTTTCCTTAAAAAGACCCAGATATAAAAGTAATTATCTGCCAACAGGAATATGATGATAGCACTGCTTAGATGAAGCACTGACGAACGACTTAAAGTTAATTGTATACTCATCAATACTAAAGCTACCATCCCAAATAAAACACCCAGTGGTTTCGATTGCTTAAAAATAGATTTGACAGAGAGTAATATTAAAAAGATGGGAATAAAATAGACAGTTCCATGCTGAAATGGAAGATATTGTGCGCCTAAACCCGGATATAAGAGTGCTGTGAAAGTAGAAATACCAATAGCAATAAGGCTTGTAATTGCCCAGAAGCGCAATAGGTGTTTTCTATTAATGACAAAAGGTATGGCCATTATAAATACCACACTCAATAATGGTAAATATTGATTTTCGGTAAAGAAAGGTAAGACCAAGGGTTTTCCTAATATAGCAGCCGTTTGTCCCACCAATTTGGCAATGATAAAATTACTTAATAATAACGATGCAGCTACCCAACACAACGATACGAGTCGTGCTCTGATACCAGCAGTTTCATTCATTTTTGCCGGAAGATCTAAAATGGTAGTCATGGACATAGTTGGAAATCTTTTTTTAAGATCAATGGCTTCATAACCCGTCACCAACGCAATCATACCGAGGATCGTGATGGGTGTTATCAACCAAAGACCACTGGCCGACTTGGTTAAAATAAAATATCCTACCATTAAAATACCAAATCCACAATATATGGGATGTCTAAAAAGATGGTATGGCCCTTTAGTTACGAATTTTAACGGAGGATAGGCATTCATGGGTAATCCTTTGCCGTGTTTTTTTAAAGAGTACATAGCCCATGCCATTAGTAAAAAACCAAAGATTATGAATATGTAACCAACTAATGTTGATTCGATTATAGGTAAATTAATTAAGTCTTCTGTATATTTTGCCCAAAGTAATAGCATACCTGGTATAATAATTAGAAAGACCATTGCATAAAGGGTTTTGTTAATTTGTATCATTGTTTTTTTCATTTCGTTCTCATTTTATAGAAAAAAATTAACATTGAAATAATCAGAAAAACTAATCCGTATAATAAGCCATTTAAAGTAGCTGTTGTAGCTGAATAATCTGTTACCGCCGAAATAATAGCCGTTTGGGATGGAAAATAAGCGGGTAAAAATTTTATAATTGTTTGATTTTGCGCTTCGGCATAAAATAAAGGGTTCTGTAACCAACCGACATCAATATTTACAAGCAGTACTATCATTAAAATTCCTTCTAATTCCATTTTAATGAGGCTGCCAACTAACATTCCATAACTTCCGTAAACGAAACCTATAAGCCCTAAACCAAAGATGAATCTGTCTATATGTTCAACGCTAAAAAAGACGGTGGTAAGTGTTCCTACATAGATTGCAATTAACGCAATCACCAAAATAAGTGCCAGTAAAATCGATAATAATAATTCCAAAGGGTGATAGCCACAAATAATGAGCCTGCGGTTTACCGTATTATTTTTTTGAATAAGATTTAGAGCAAGAAATGAAACCAGAAACCCAGTCGAGGCAACCGCAAAAAAAATGAAGGAAACACCTTTTTCACTAATATTAATGAAGACTTCATCGTCCAGTGATGCCAATTGAAAAGGGAGCATTCTTTCAGAGGTGGTAAACTCGACAATAGTTAAGAAAAATGCGGGAATTATTAAAAGCAAAATCAACACAATCTTTTGACGGATGAGCATCCTCAAAATCATTGATAATCCTATGATGATCTTATTTGCAGTCATACTAAAATTCCATTTTCAAGTTCATAAATGCGATCAAGTCTTTCCTTTTCACTCAATAAATGCGTTACAATAAGAATCGCACAACCCTGTTTTCTAAGATGATTGGTATACTCCCAAAATCGCTGGTAGGTATCCCAGTCAAATCCGTTGTAGGGTTCATCAAGTATTAATAAGTCAGGCTCATGAAGAAGCGCGATGGAGAGGTTGAGTTTTTGTTGGGTACCACCACTCAAATTTATAATTTTTTCTTGTTCGTATTTTTTATAGTTTAAGTGATGCAGTAATTCTTCAGATCGCTTCTTCGATTGTTCACTACCAATCCCATAAGCAACAGAGAAGTACATGAAATGCTCTTGTACAGTTAGATGAGGGAAGAGTAAAACTTTTTGAGGGCAATAGCCTATCCTGCCATTCCTGATAACTGTTCCTTTGTCAGCCTTTCGCACGCCAACAATAATTTCCATTAAGACAGACTTGCCCGAACCATTTTCGCCAACAATTCCCGTAATAGAACCCGCCTCCAGTTGAAAAGAGATGTCTTTCAACACGTTATTCTTTCCAAAAGATTTAGCAATATGTTCTGAATTTAAAATCATTGATCTTGCACATTAAAATTTACCCATTCATGGATAGCCATTCCTTGCGTAACGGGACTCCCGTTCTTTTTAAATTCACCTTTGCTTATCCATTTATGGTTGTCTGCCATTAAAAATTTCGAAGGCATCAACTTATTGAATCCCGGTAGGTAACGCAAAAGCTTTTGCACCACTTGAAATATTTTTTTTCCAGATTCTAACACAACATTACGATCAAGCTTTAGTAAGAAACTTTTTTCAGTTGATGAAATGTGACTGTCTTCGATGCTACAATTCATTAGTTTTTCACCATTAAGCCATAACCATTGCTGTTTTTCCACCTTTCGCAATTCAATCCAAACCACAGTATCATGATGTGAATGAAATCTTCCCCAACGAAGATCGTTCATAGGGATGTGCCATGGAGGTGTAGTGAGGATTAATTGCTCAACGTAGCCATTTCCATTAATAATCTTGTCCTTTATTTTTAGTCGCACAGAGGACGCAGGTTGAAAACAGTTCCAGTCAAGATAACCATCGTCAGATTCAAATATTCTGGCATGAAGGGGTTTAGCCATAGATTCCCACGTTCCAGATATCTTAAATTTATTGTCATGCCAAGTGATTAATTTGTCTTTTATTTCAGGGGCTTTCACATTTAGAAAATGTGATTTTACTTTAACACCACTTTTGGGATTGTAGTCTATCCAACTTGCATAATGAGCAGTAAACCCCTTCCAAGATAATTTTGCGCTATAAAAGATTATAGTTTCACCATTGTTTCCAATAAAATCAAGAAACCATTTATTCAGATGAAAATGTGATCTCCCCATTTGTGTTTAACAATTTTTGGTTTCAGAAATAATTTTTAAAAAAACTTTCTTTGCCGGAAATTCATAGACTAGTAAAAAAGTCCATCTTTCTAATAAAGAAAAATCACCTACATGTAATTTGCTGTGATGTTCTTTAAGGAGTTGCAAACCATCGATAGCTCGTTGACGAATCCATTTTCTTATTTTTAAAGACGAAGGATTAATAAGGTCTTCCTTTAAAATATCAAATTTCGTACAATCTTCCTCAGAAATATTCACATAGCCCGCAGCCAAATCAGCTTCAATATCCTCTATATCATATTGGTACCGACATGCTATTCCAAGAGGCTCTAATAGTTCATACTTATCAGGATCATCTTTAAAGACCTTCAAAGTAGCTCTTATGGTTCCTCTGATATCCAATAAATGAAAATGATGCATTAATTCCTTTTTAGGAAAAATGATCATTTTGCCCCTTCGTTTTGCATCAAAAAGCAAAGAATTAAGTATATCTTCAGTTTCAGCTTGGAAATCTTCACCAAACTTATCAGCTAGTTCAAAACAATAAAGAATCAAATAATCTACCTCATCTTTAGGATTAATCATGCTTTTCGAGAACTTAATTTTCTCAAAAATATAATCACTCTCATTGAAATACCCCTTAGGTAAAGGCGCATCGCCATCTACGATATCATCAAGAAAGCGCATTAACACATAATAAGATTCAAGAAATTCGCCTCTCGTAGGTGCAAAGGCAGCGTATTTGAAAAATCGCAGATAGCGCAAAAAAGCACGGTATTTCCAACCTCTAGTTTTAAGCATATGCTTAAATACTCGATTACGGATTTGTGCATGGTTTTTTTCGTCTCCGCTTTTCATTATCATATCTTTAAAAATTTAAAGAACTACGAATCATTTTGGTATCCTTTTGATTACCAAAAACGTGTTTTATATGTTAGTTGCGTTGACTTGTACTAAGTTACTAAAAAGAAAACGAACCGGAGGAATATCAGTGCAATTTTTCGATTAGGAGAGAACCAAGCAATTATTTTTACACGGTGTTGTAACACGTTATTTATTTTTCAAAGGAAACTTTAGTCCAACTGCAAATGCTCCAACATACTGTTCAACAGATGGCTGAAAGTAATAAGTAAAAGCTAAATCAACATTATTATTTTTACCCAATTCCAGTCCAAGTGAAAAAGGCATATGATAAATAATTCCACTTTTGTCAATATTGTCAAATGCTGTTAATGTTTCAAATTTTCCAATTGAAGTTCCTATTCCAATTTCGATGTATGGTGCTACCTAAGGAATTGGCGCACGAACTCTTGCTTTTCCACCACGCAAAAAGGCTTTTGATTCCGCTTTTTCATCAGTAGGATTATCATTTATGTCTTTTCTATTTGAGTTTGTGAAAATGAAACCTGCATAAGGTCGTAATTCGACCCAAGAAGCCACTTTCAGTACTAATTCTCCTTGTGCAAAAAATCCACTTCCACGATTTCATCAACACTATTATTCGGTGCACTTAATTCCATATCCAATTTGAGCATTTATCGATTTTTCTTTTATAAACTGTGCTTCAGTTAAATTTGAATTCAGAACAATTATTAATAATATCAGGATTTTTATCATGATGTGTTACAACTAGTTATATGTGAATAAAAGCACTTATTATCCACTAATTATTTCCGAATAACAGGAATTTTTGCTCCTCTTTTTGGGTAAACCATTATGGCGTATAATCAACACTAATTTCGTCTAATTCAAAAATACCATCAAACGTATCTAAACCGCCGCCTGTATATTTAAAGGCGATGTGCATGGTTCCGGAAGCACATGATAAATCTACCGTACCAGAATTAAACCATTGCACAAACGAATCACTATCTTTCACTACATATGCAGCAGAAAGCACACCCCAAGTTGCCAAGGTAATATTGGCTTCCGTTCCATCCCAATCTAAAGAATACAAGACTTCCATAAAACTACTATCGGCCAAACTATTAGAGGTTTTAAATCGAAGCGTCACATCGTTATATGCATCCAATTCAATACCTGGTGTAATAAGCCAGGTAATATTACTTAAATCTCCTGAACTTGCAGGCTGTACTCTGGCAGAGCGCCCCAATGAGGCATTAGATGATGTTGAGGAATAGCCTTCCCAACCTTCGCTGCCAGTTTCAATATAATTGGTCCAACCACTTATCTCTATTAATCTGTTATTAGATTGTGACTCGAAATCTTCATAAAATAAATTTTCTGTCCCCGCAGTCTCCGCTAGCCCACAATCTAATTCCATAGGATCACAACGCTCTGCACTATCAAAATATACATCAACAGCACTATTAGGAATTAACACATTAAAATCGTCTCCAAAATCTCTACTTAAAACACCTGTTATACGCCCTTGACCTTGAGGTACAATAAGCGCTTTAAAATCTGCAAACGTACTGGTTTGCATAATAATTGAGACACCAGAATCGCAGCTCTCTAAAGTACGCAATCCGTCAAACTCGTCGATAGATTCGCTGGCAAACGATGCCCCTAAGTCAAACCTATTTAATTGCATATGTTCTAGGGTAATAAGTGTATTCTTATCTGCGTCTGTTAAATTAATCAACGTAGTAGTTTTTGGAGTAATAGTAGCCACTTCTTCAGTTCTAATAACAATATCTCGATATTCAAATTCTTGTATTTGCTCCAACCGTTGCCCTTCGCCTTTTGCAATGGTTAATACCCCGTTAGATTCGCCTATGGTTAAGCCACTTAGCTTCAGGAAAACTTTTCTACCAAATTCGTAAGTATCAGACAAACTACTAACATTAATATCAACCTTAAACCCCAATCTCGGGTCGTTATCTGGGCTGCTATCGTCTGTTTTATTCTGAATAATAAGTTCTTCAAAAAAGTTACCAGCGGCATCGGTTGACACCACATAACCTTCAAGATATATGTCTTCATCTGCATCAATGGTCGCTATTAAATCACCGTTGTTTATTGCTTGCTCAAACCTTTGGTGAATGGCCCTAAACGTCGTAATTTTATTAGCAGGAATAACAATATTTTCAGAATCACCAGGACTTGGAATACCATAATCATCATCGTTCACACAGGATGCAGTAATAAACAATATAGTAACTAAACCAAATACTATTTTATTAATTTTATTCATCATTATTATATTTTAGTTTCCATCCTTCGCGGAAATGTCAGTTTCAGTAAAACATCAATTATTAAAATCTAACATACAGATTTAAGAAGTAGGTTGCTCCTCTTCCATACCAATATTTATATCCAAAAACAGGTTTATCTAACGCTTTATCGTCTCTTAATTGCCTGTAATTCGCATTTCTTCCTTGTTCAAAACCACCCGTTTTATAAACGGCATCTAATAGGTTATTAATACTCACAAAAAAACCAATATAGTATTGATTAACTTTCCATGATTTTCCGCCTATAAGGTTTATCGACATATAATTATCAAACCGTTCTTGTTTCAGGAGTTCTTTGGCCAAAGTTTCATCATAATCACTAAAGGGAAAACCATCAATATCTTTAAAAAAATTATCTGTTCTGGTTAACGGACTAATATCAACATAAGTGTTTTTAAAAAAATTAGCCGTGGCGCCAAACCACCAAAAATCAGGGTCTCGATATTCAAAACCAACAGAATAAGCTTGATGCGGGCCTGCTGCTAGTTTATAATTCTTTAATTTTGAAGTGCCTAAATAAACATTCTCAAACCTATCAGAAGACAAATACAAATCAGGGTTGTTAGCATAGGTGAATTGCCCAACGGAAGACACCCCTTTTAGTTTTATCGTTGATGTTACTTGCGCTTCAACACCTAATTCTAACCCCAAATGCTCTTTATTAATTCCTGTAAGTATTTCTTGGATAAACTCGGTATCATCATTCCCCGATTGTTGTGTCCCAGAACCGGCAATGACATTTCCAATACCATCGGCGAAGAAAAACGAAATTTCATTCGCATCCTGGATGCTGGTGTAATACCCGGTAAGTTTTGCGTTAATAATAGAGGTTCTAAAAATATAGCTCGCATCAAAAGACATGATTTTTTCTTCAGTTATATTCGGCACAACATTATGGTTCGACCTTGAATTGGTATAACTATTTCTTATAGATGGTGCTTTGGTAATGTAACCCGCATTTATATCAAATAAATGGGCCCCTGATAATTTATAGGTTAATCCACCTTTAAAACCTAAACCTGTAAAGGCTAGTTTTTCACCTTTTCCAAACGAGTTGTTTTCAAAGTTTTCATTTTGAAACAAGCCTTCTCTTTGGTATTGCGTGGTTGTTAAACTTGCAGAGGCGTAAAAATCTAACTTTTTATATTTAAAAATTGACTGAGCAAAAACAGACATAACATTAGCAAACACATTATAATTGTAACTATACCTATCGCCTTCCTGTAATATGGTATTAGGATTTCTTAAATCGAATTGAATACCATCAAAATTATCGACATTTAAAAACCCTGTTCCGCCCAATAAATCCTGAACTTGCCCGAAGTTTTCAGATTTTAAATTTTTATAGTTTAGAGCCGCATTAAATAATATATTATCATTTATTTCGCTGATTAAAATTGTATTAGCGGTAAATTGCGTGTCGTCAACCATATCTTCGTACACCATATAAGTGGCATTTTTACCTTGCGATGCGTTAATTAAATTAGCTTCATATAAATTATTCCAATTAATTTGTCCCTTATCTAAAAAGTCTTGTTGCGCACCATAAGCAAACTCTAGATCGTCTGGGAAATTACGTTCAAAATAACTTGGTAATTTTTGGTAATAGGTTGGACTAGGGTTTCGTCCACCTCCTTCAAAGGTAACTTGGTTATCGATTGTTGTTACTTGCGTTGTCCCGCCAAAAGCTAAACGACTATTTCCTAAAGTACCAAACTGAAGTCCTAAATTGGTGTTTAATTTTGTTTTACTGTTAATATCCCAAAAATGATTAAGCATAAAAATAGGCTCTTCAACTTCTTTTATACGCGAGTTCCGTTTTTCACCCTCTTGAAACCCCCAATATTCATTATACTTTATACCTTTTAAATCATAGACTTCTTGCGTATTTGGTGATGATTTCCCTCGCCTATTAGGCGCATAAATACCTGTGAAATTTAAACTGTGCTTTTCGTTTATTTTTTTTTCTGCGGAAATAAAAAATGAATTAGATTCGTATAAGGTGGCATCTTGATAGCCTTCGTTTCCCCAACGTCTTCCAAAGGATAGTGTAAAAGCCCAATTGTTTTTTAATAATCCAGAGGCATAAGACACCATAAGCCTATTTGTATAACTTCTATTGGATGAAGAATAGGTTAATCGGCCACCTTCAGCCATTTCAGAAGCTCGTGTATTTATATTAGTGGTACCTACAATACCACCAAAACTATAGTTTGAAGGCGTTAACCCAGCTGATAATTCTTGAGTCCGCATCACATCATTCAATCCGCCCCAATTACTCCATTGCGGTCTGCCATTATAGAGTTTATTCATTTCAATCCCATTGATTAAAATGGTTCCGTTATCGGAATCTAAACCTCGTAATCGGTAAAAAGACGAGCTAAACTCAAACGCCGCAGTTCTTTGAAACACATCGAGCGATGATGATAAAAGACCCGAAATATTATCGGACCCTAAAAAATCGTTATCTAATTCATCATCAGAAAGCGTAATAGTAAACAAATCTTGACTTTTAGAATTATCGCGTTCTAAAGTCATGTCGGTAATATTTACAGTCTGATTTTTATTCACAACAATAGGATAGCGTTTTGTTATAAAACCTGTTTTTGATATTTTTAAAACTTGTTCGCCTAAAGGCAGATTTTCAATAAACATAAATTCACCTAAAGCATCTGTTTCAGTGGTTTGATTTGTTTCTTCTATAGTAACAATCACTCCAGAAATTAATTGAAAAGACACACCATCTCTTACACTACCTTTAATGAGTGTTTCTTGTGCAAACGTTGTGGAAATTGATAAAATTGCAGCTAAAAATAGGAGTAAGCCTTTATTCATTTCTTAATTTCGTATTACCATCAAAAACTTAAATTTAATTCATTTATATTAAATATTTACTTTTGGCTTAAGTTTTGTATCGAAAACAGTAACCATAGTTAGTTATTAATGAGACATCTTACACTTATTCTGTTATCCTTTTTCTTTTGTTTGTTACTTAACGGACAAGATAAAAAAGTATATAAAATTCATACAGTTGCATTTTATAATCTTGAAAATCTGTTCGATACCATAAACGACCCTACCAAGTTTGATGAGGCTAGCCCCATGATGGAGCTAAAAACGAATAGGCAAAATATTTATAAAAAAAAAGTGAGGAATATGGCGCGTGTTATTTCAGACATTGGGTTTGATGTTACCAATAATTCGCCTGCAATCATTGGTGTTTCTGAAGTAGAAAACAGAGCTGTTCTTGATGATTTAGTCAATGATTCTTTGCTATTAAAAAAAGACTATGGTATCATCCATTATTCGTCTCCAGATGCCAGAGGTATTGATGTCGCTTTATTGTATCAGAAGGAATTATTTATACCCATTTCTTCAAGCAATCATGAATTAAGACTTTACGACGATACTGCACAAAAGCGTGTTTATACAAGAGATCAGTTATTGGTTAGCGGTAATTTAGATGGTGAGTATGTTCATATCATAGTAAATCATTGGCCCTCTAGAAGTGGCGGAGAGGCACGAAGTGAGCCTAAACGCATTGCAGCCGGAAAATTAACCAAGCGCTTGGTAGATTCGCTTCAAACCATAGACCCTTATGCCAAAGTTTTTATTATGGGTGATTTAAACGATAACCCAACGAATACAAGTGTAAAAACAATTTTAAAAACACAAAAAAACATAAAGCGCGTTGGTTTAAAAGGTATTTATAATCCTTATGAAAGTATCTTTAAAAAAGGTATTGGCACGACAGCGTATCGAGACAACTGGAGCCTTTTTGATCAAATTTTACTTACTAAACCCCTACTGGAAAAAGATTATACATCCTTTCAATTTTATAAGGCAGGTGTCTTTAATAAGCAATACCTCATAACTAAAACCGGAACGTACAAAGGATATCCGTTTAGAAGTTGGGGTTATGGAGGTTTTACAGATGGTTATAGCGACCACTTTCCAGTATACGTATATCTTATTAAAGAAATAAGCAAATGAGTTTAATAAAAAAGGCGACTTTTACAAGTCGCCTTTTTGTATTTAGTTAGGCCAAACGGCCCACGGGATTCTTGACAAAAACAAGACTAATGCTATGGTATAAAAAATAGCTATTAATTTTAGTTTAGCCTTAGATGTAAGTTTCTTTTTATGTTTTGAGTAACCAATTGTAATTAAAACCACCGCTAATATATTAATAAACGGATGCTCAACTAAATATAATCTGTGTACTGCATCTTTCATTACACCACCCATTCCTAATTCACTAAATAAATCTAACCTAGGGGATACAAAATAAAGCAATACCCCGATTAGTAACTGGATATGTGATACAATTAACGTAAATAAAGAAATTCTAAAATCTCTAGCTTGATATTCTTTTCCAGAAACACTTTTTAAAATGGCATTTATTACTGCTATTACTAAAACTATAAGCACCAAGTATGCCCAATAGGAATGTAATAATTTAACGGTGTTATACATAAACTGCGTTTTTAAATTTTTAATAAGTTACAAATGTAGTAATTAAATAAATATGC